>JAIOQA010000351.1 GCA_021413675.1 Deltaproteobacteria bacterium
GCCTGCCGCGCCGGACCGGGGCCCGTAGGCGGCGGCGTCGGCGCCGTCGGCACCGCGCCGCCTGGCGCGTCGACATCGATCTCGACCTCGGCGGTGACCTCGAGGCCGCGATCGCTGAGCGCGACCTCGGCTCGCGCGGACGCCGAGCCAGCAGCCGCCGGCTGTGGCGTCGAACCAGGCGCTGGCGTCTCGGGTGCGCCATCGCCGGTCGCACCGCCCGCGCCTGCACCGCCGCTGCCCGCGCCACCGGCGCCGCCAGCACCACCACCGGCGCCGCCAGCACCACCACCGGCGCCGCCTGCACCGCCACCGCCACCGCCGCCCGCGCTGCCGGTCTGCTGATCCTGCGCCTGCGCGCCGCCGCGGCTGTCCTGCATGCCGCCGCCACCCGCGCCACCGCCGCCACCACCGCCGCCGCCCGGGTTGATCTGGACCATCGGCGCCTTCAGCGCGAGGTCGCCGGAGGCCTTCATCTGCGCGGCCGATGACGCGTTCACCGTCATCATGCCGGTCGCCTTGTACGTCTGCTTGCCCTGCGTGCCGACCTTGATGTTCGCGCCGCTCTCGAACAGCACGTTGCCGGCAGAGGCCTTGATCTCGATGTCGCCATCCGCGGTCTCGAGCGTCGCGGTCTTCTCCTTGGCGTCGAGCGCGATCTTGTTCTTCTTCGTCGAGTCGACGATCGTGACCTTCTCCTCGCCGTCCTTGTCGTCGAGGATGATCCGGTGACCGGACTTGGTCTTGATGACCTTGACGTTGTTCTTGCCGTCCGAGTTCTGCTGCGGCGGCTTCTGCGTGTCGTTCCACAACGAGCCGATCACGATCGGCCGCTCGATGTCACCGTGCTCGAACACGACGAGCACCTGGTCATCGACCTCGGGCAGCATGTACGTGCCGCGCTGGTTGCCCGCCATGGGCACCGCGATGCGCGCCCAGAACGTGGTCTCGTCGCCGGTGAGCCACGGCAGCTTCACCTTGACCCGGTAGCCCGGGTTGTCCTGGCCTTCCTTGTTGTCCGTGACCACGCCGATATGCACGCCCCGCACCTTGTCGGCGCGGATCGCGTGGGCCATGAGACGATCAGGATCGAGGAGGCGGGACACGGATTACCTCAGGGGCCAATCTTGGTGGAAGCACCGTCGTAGTCGCCGCCCGACGAGGAGGTCACGCTGGTCATCGCCCCCTCGAGGGTCAGATCACCGGTGGCCTTCATCAGGACGTCGGTCTTCGCGGTCATCTTGATCTGGAGTCCCTGCACCGACAGCTTGCCGTTCTTGCAGGTGATGTTGAGCTTGCCGTCCATCGCCGCGAGGATCACGCCGCCCGCGCCCGCGCCCGCGGGCTTGGGCGGTGCGCTGGCGTTGTCGCCGCTGCCACCGGAGGCGAACTTGCCGACCGACAGCACGTTCTTGTTGGTCTTGTCGGCGAAGACGACCTTGCCGTTGGTGGAGTCGTCGAGGATCATCCGGCTGCCGGCGCGGCTGCGATAGCCGCGGAAGTCGTTCTTGCCGCCCGAGTTGTTCTCGGGCGTCTTGTCGGTCTTGCTCCAGACGCCGCCGAGCACGACCGGCGCGCCGATGTCGCCGGCGATGAACATCACGATCACCACGTCGCCGACGTCGGGCTGGAAGTACATGCCGTACTTGTCGCCGGCCATCGGCGTCGCGACCATCGCCCACGACGCCTGATCCTGATCGGACCGATCGAGCCAGGGCAGCTTCACCTTCACGCGGCCGAGGCCCTTCTCCTCGTCCTTGTTCTGGGTGACGACAGCGTAATAGACCCCGTAGAGGGACTGGTCGCTGTACTCGGGACGCGGGCCGCCGGGATGCACGCCTTACGAGCCCTTCTGCGCGTCGCGGGTGACCTTGAGGATGCAGTTGTAGCCGCCGGTGCTGGCGCCAGCGCCGGCGCCGCCCGGGCTGTACACGTGCGACGCGCCGACGATCATGTACTTGCCGTTGAACAGATCATCGGCCTTCTCGTCGTTGACGGTGATCTTCACGACGATGCCGGGCTTGTAGTCCGGCTTGCCGATGCACTCGGCCTCGCCGGTGATGTAGCTCATCGACAGCTCGTCGAGCTTGGCCTGCGCGATGGCCTTGGCCTGCTCGACGCTGGCGACCGGCTGGTCGACGATGAACGTCTTGACCTCGCCGAAGGTGTTGGCAGCGCTGGCCGCATTGGTGGAGCCGAGCCGCGAGCTCTTGGCCTCGGCCTCGCCGACGATCTCGGCCTTCTTCTCGGGGTCCCAGGCGCGAACCGTGACCTTCTTGACCACGCCCGCCGACGACATGCGCGGCGCGAACCGCTTCATGCGGTGGCCGGTGTTCGGGTTCGACGACATCGCGAACTCGATGCCCGAGTCGACCGCGGGGTCGGGCTTCTTGAAGTGGAGCTTGGTGTCCTCGACCCAGACCGAGAAGCCCAGGCGCGCCGCGCGCGTGCGGAGGAATTCCATGTCGGTCTGCGCGTGCTGGTACACGTGCTTGTGCGTGATGTTCGGCGTCGACGCGGAGTCCGCCGTCAGGCCGTGATCACCGCAGATCGTGCTGACGATCGCGCTGTCGCTCTGGTCCTGGAACGTGCGCGACTTCCGGCCGCGCAGCAGCCGGTGCATCTTGTCGAACGCGCGGATCTGCACCTTCGACTCACCGCCGGCCTCGTAGATCGGCTCGATGCCCACGATCTCGCCCTTGAAGATGGCCGTGTTCCCATCTCCGACCGAGATCTCGACCGCGTCACCCTGGGCGTGCGTCGTCGAGTGCCGATGGCCCTTGTTGACGAGCGTCAGCACCGCCATCGCCGGCTGGTTGAGATCCAGGTCGACGTTGACGCGGACCATCTCGTCTGCCGGAACCTCGGTTCCAGCAAGCTTGGCCTTGAAGACATTCGCTCCAGCGCGGGCAGTTTCGGAATCAGCGGGCACGGCGCACCTCTCCGGTCGGGGACTCGATCAACAAACCTCGACCTATGCCTTCTTCTTGAACGAAGCCTTGCTGGCTTCCTTGAGCTTGACCGTGCAGGTCGCGCGTACGGGCGTGCCGTCATTGAGGAACATCGTGTACTTCGTGTTGACCGACTCGATGACGCCCTCGAACTTGGGCAGCTTCGACCCGGCGCCCCACGTCAGCACGATCATGTGCGGACGCTTCTGGTCTTCCTTGCCCTTCTTGTCCGAGGCATCGACCTGGGCCATCGTCATCTCGATCAACTTGTTCACGTACTCGTCGTGGACGTTGATCTTGTCCTCGTAGCCATCGAACGTGAGCTCGAGATCGAGGCTGCGGCCATCGGCACCCGAGAACTCCAGCTGCGGCTGGTCAGACTTCGAGTCCTTGTGCTTCTGCCACGGCACCGACTTGTTGATCCCCACTTCCTTGGGGTTGTACTGCGCGGTCACCGACTTGCTCTTGTCGTCCGTCGACGTGATGCTGACGGTGAACAGCGACGTGGTGTTGTGGGACGAGAATGGCTCACTCATCTGTAGGGCTCCCCGTTGCGCTCACGCTCGATGTCGATGAGCTTGAGAATCTCGCTGTAGACCTTCTGCGCCAGGCCATCGACGTCGGGCTTCTCGCCGCCACCGCCGCTGGCCGACTGTCCGCCGGCGCCCGATGGCGACGCCGGCGCGGTCGCAGCGGACGTGCCGCGGGTCGACGCAGCGACGTGGCTCGTCGGCGCAGCGTTGATCAGCGTCAACTCGGCCATCGAGATGCCGTCGGACGGGCCGGCGCTGCGCTCGTTCAGCATCGAGCGCGCAGCCGACTCGAACCAGGCCGGGATCTCGGCCTCGCCGCCACCTGCGCGGGTCCGCGGCAGGCCGCCCGTGCGCACGAACTCCGGCGTGGCCGGCATGCGGCTCGCGCGCTCGCGCTCCCGCTTCTCGCGGCGCTCCTCACGCACCCGCTCGCGCTCGTCGCGTTCACGCTCGCGGGCCTCGGCGCGCTCGGCGCGCTCCTCGCGCTCGCGGTGACCGCCACGCGTGGTGTCGATCTCGGCAGCCGACGGCGCGACGAACGATCCGAGCGCCTCGCCAGCGCGGCCTGACAGGACCTGCAGGCCCGGTCGGCCTTCGGTCGGCACCGCGGCGCGCGGCCGCTCGCCGACCTCGCCCGTCGCCATCGGCTGACCGTCGCCGGTGAGCAGCAACGGCAGCACCGACCACGCCTCGGCGGCGCGTTCGATCGGCGTCGCGGGCGACGAGCCGTCGTCGCGGCCGAGCATCGCCAGGGCGCGCGCGACGCGCGCCGACGGCGAGAGCGAGCGGCCCGTGGACGTCTGGGTGAGCGACAGGTAGACCGCCTCGAAGCGACCGCGGCGCTCGCTCGGCACCACCCGCGCGACCTCGGCGAGCGACGGCTCGTCCTCGGAGCGCGTGTCGGAGGCGCCGGTGAACGCCGACGGCTCGGCGGGCCGCGCAGCGGAGAGGTTGCCAGTGAGCATCGCGAACGCGGTGCGCGCCGCCGCCGGCGACTCGCCGCCATCCGAAGAAACGCCGTCGGCGCTCGCGGACGACTCGCTCGCGCGACCCGCGGGACCTGCCGCGCGCTGCTGGGGATCGAGCCCGACGACCCACGCGCCGAGATCCGCGACCGCGCTCGCGGCGAGGAGCTCGAGCGCCGCGACCGACAGCGTCTCGAAGCCCTCGGGCGCCGTGGCGTTGAGGCCGATCGACGCAACGGTGGCCGATGGCCAGAGGAACGCGCCGCGCGGCAGACGGCGCTGGATGCCGAAGAGCGCCGACCGCTCGCCGGGAGCCGGCAGATACGACTCGGCGCGCGCCGCGGGTGCACCGATCTGGGCGCTCGCGGCGGGCGCCTGCGTCGACGCCGCGGTCGTGCCGCTGATGGGCGCGAGCTCGGCGATCGCCGGGCTCGCGGCGGGATAGGCGGTGATCGGCGCGACCGTCCGCGGCTCGCTGCCGAGCGGCGCACGGCCGTCGTCCCACGCGATCGCGGCGCGATCGCGCTGGCCGTGCTGGTCGCGCTGCACGTCGCGGGTGTGCACGGCGCGGAGGAACGTGAGGTCGAGCGCGGTCGCCATCGCGGCGAGGCCGCTCGCACCGGACACCGCGAGGCGCTGCGCCTGCGCGGCCTCGACCGGCCCGAAGCCATACACCCGCGCCGCGAGCACGAGCTCGGGCGGCAGGAAGTCGAACGCGAGATCCGCGCTCGTGCGCTCCTGCTCGACCGCCCAGGCCTGCGCCATCGTGGCGGTCATGCCGGGCGCGCCGTTCCCGGCGCCGCGCGGCGCCTCGGCGAGCGGCGAGTCGATCAACGAGGCCGAGGCCGCATCGGCGCCGACCCAGGCGGATGCGCGGGTCGCGAACGACGGCTGCGCACCGGCGCCGACGAACGCCCCGATGGTGTCATCCGAGCCACCGGTGAGCGACGGGACGCGGTTCGGCTCGGCGAGCAGGGTCGACCGGAGCGCGAGGAGCTGGCTGGTCGGCATGCGCGCGATCATCGCGGCGACAGCCGGCGCGGTCGACGACGCGTCGGCGGTCGCGAGCGCCTCATCCGTCGGCGCAACCGACGGGGCGCCCGCCGTCATCGCGGTCGCGGCGACGGGCGCGACCGGCGGCCGCTCCGGCGCGTGCTCGCGATCGATCGCGTCGGCGAACGAGCGGAACGGGGCGCGGGTCGGCGCCGCTTCGAGCGCATCGGGCGCCACGTACTCCGCGCCCGGCGCGAGCGCGGCGATCCGCGACGCGATGGCGCCGCCCTCGCCTTCCAACGCGAGCGGAGCTCCGCCGGTGGGCTGCGGCGCGACGCTCGACTGCGGCGCGAAGCCCGCCTGCGGCGCGAAGCCCGGCAGCGCGGCGCGCTCGCTGAGCGGCGCGAACGCCGCGAACGAGCTCAGCGCCGAAAGCATCGCCGCTGAGGTCGAGGCGAGCGAGCGGCGCGCGCTCGGCCCCGCCGCCGTCGCGACCTGCGGGTCTCCCGCGTACAGCGAGCCCTGCGCCTGACCCTGCGCGTGAATCGACGCCTGCGGCGCGACCACGCCCGACAGGAACGACGCCGCGAGCTGCGGCGCGT
>JAIOQA010000180.1 GCA_021413675.1 Deltaproteobacteria bacterium
CGCGCGCGCGCGCGACGAGGACAGCGGGGTCGGCGAGCTCGCGATCACCGCCGCGCGCGCCGCCGACGCGGTCGCACGTCACGCGCCGACCGATGACGAGCGGCGCGCGCACGCCGGGGCGATCGCGAACGCGCTCGCCGCGCCATCGCCCGGAACCGCGCCGCCCGCCGCGCTCGACGCCGCCCTGGTCGCGGCGCTCGACGCGCGCGTGCCCCTCGAGGACCTGTTCAACGCGGCGGCGACGGCGATCGACGCGCGCCTGCGCAGCCCGGCGCTCACCTGGGCGCGGCTGCGGCCCTACGCCCCGGGCGCGCGCGCCGACGTGCTGTTCCGCGCGCTCCAGGCCCACCTGGGGGCGCCGCAGCCCACCGCCGCCGCCATCGCCGCCGCGACTGCGCTCCTCGATCACCCCGCGCTCGCCGACGACGCGGCGGTTGATCTGCCGCTCGCGATCCTCGCGATCCGCGGCGTCATCGCGCTCGGCTGGCACACCGCGGACGCACACGCGATCGCCGCGCGCCTGCAGGCGCTGCCGCCGCATCCGCAGACCGCGTTCGCCCGCGACCTCCTGCCGCTGGAGCTCGAGGCCGCGACCGCGCTCCGCGCCGCGGGCCCGCCACCGCTCCCCGCCCCGCTCGCCACCCACCTGCGGCTGCGCGCGATCGCCGCGCCCGAGGTCGTCGCGCAGCAGCTGCGCGAGCTCGCCCGCGCCCTCGTCGATCGGCCCACGACCTATCTCGCCGCGTTCGACGACCTGCGCGCGCGATCCGCCGCGGCCGCCGATGCGCTGGCGCGGCTCCTCAGCGTCGAGACGCCCGACGCCATCGAGCGCCTCGAGCACCTGCCGCCGCGGGTCGTGCACGACCTCGCGCATCATCTCCGCGCATCGCCGAACATCGGCGCGACCGGCGGGCTCAGCACCGCCGCGGCGGTGATTCTCTGGATCGCGTCGCGCACCCGCGAGCCGATGATCATCGGCGGCGCGGCGCTCGCGGTGGTGATCGCGGCCGCGATCGCGGTGCTGCTGGCGCGCCCGACGTACAGCGACGCCACCCGCCGGAGCCTGGCGATCGCGATGGCGACCGCCGGCGTGCCCGCGGGATCGCTCGCGTCGCTGATCGCGGCCGACCCGACCGTCGCCGCGACGCCCGGCGCGATCATGCGCGGGCTGGCGGCCGATCACGGGCTGGCCCTCTTCGGCCTGGCCGCGGCGATGACGCGCGCGACCCGCCTCGCGTGGCAGTCCGCCGAGCCCGCGTGATCCGTCAGGTCCGGTCGCGCGTCTCGCTGCCCGCGAACGGCGGCTGCACCGTCGGCGCCGGCTGGCCGTAGCGGCGGCGCGCCCAGGCGAGGAACTCGTCGCCGCGCAGCGCGAGCGCCTTCTCGGCGATCTCGCGGACGTGGGCCGGGAAGTCCTTCTCGGCGACCCAGCGCAGGAAGCCGCGATCGCGGCCGCTCGCGAGCTCGTGGATCAGCGTGCCGGCGTGCTTGCCGATCGCCAGGACGATCGCGCCGGCGTCGTCCCAGTAGAGGTGGCGCGACGGGCCGACCCAGCGCACGCCCGCCTGCGGATCGCAGACGCCGGCGATCTGGCCCCAGCCCTGGCCGTCGAGGCCGAAGGCTCGCAGCATGCCGGTCAGCACGCGGCCGGTCGCCGCGACGTCGGCGGAGGCCGAGTGCGCGGCGGCGAACGCGTCGCCGACGAAGCGCTTGTGCGCGTGCTGCAGGCTGCGCGGCTCGCACTGCTGCCACAGCCGGAACGGATCGACGATGGTCTTGCCGTTGAACTCGACCGGCGGCAGCTTGAGCCGCTCGTACTCGGCGCTCAGCATGTCGATGTCGAACGCGAGGTTGTAGCCGACGACGACATCGGCCTCGGCGAACACCGCGCGGATCTCCTCGGCGCACTCGCCGAACGCCGGGCAGCCCTCGAGATCGGCCATCGAGATGCCGTGGACCGCCTGCGCCCCGGGGCTGATCGCGACCGCCGGCTTGAACCGCCAGGTCCGCACGCCGCGCTCGCCTTCGAGGCCGAGCTGCACGCACAGCTCGATCACCTGATCGGCGCGGCGATCGGTGCCGGTGGTCTCGACGTCGAACACGACGACCCGCTCGCCATGCACGACAGGCGCGACGGCCGCCACAGGCGCGACGGCCGCCACCGGCGCGACCGGCGCCACTGGCTCGACGGGCGCGCGGCTGGGGGCCACCGGGGCGAGCGCGTCGTCGCTGAACAGTTGAGTCTGCAAGGCTCGGCCACGGTAAACGCGCCCTCTGACAACCCGCATGCGCCCGCACCCCCGCGAGATCCCTCACAAGATCGCAAGCGATCGATATCCCTCGCTTTCGGGGATCACTCCTGTGCACTCCCGATCTGCGCGCACGCGATCGCCGCCGCGTAGTGGGCGCAGGCCCTTGACGGGCCGGGCCTACGCTCGCGGCAGCGTGATCCGGAACCGCGTGCCCTGGCCCGGCGCCGAGTCGCACCCGATCGCGCCACCGGCGTCCGCGACGGTCGCGGCGACGCTCGCGAGCCCGAGGCCGGACGCGCGATCGCGAGCCTTGGTCGTGAACAGCGGCTCGAAGATCCGCGCCTGGACCTCCGGAGCCATGCCCGTGCCGGTGTCCGCGACCGTGATCACCACGCGATCCGGCGCCGCGAGGTCGACCATCGCCGACATCCGCAGCGCACCGCCGCCGGGCATCGCGTCGATCGCGTTGAGCGCGAGGTTGATGAGCGCCTGCTCGAAGGCGCCGCTGTCGATCCGCACCGCGAGGTTGTCCGCCGGTGGCTCGAGCTCGAGCGCGATGGCCGCGGGCGCGGTCCGGGCGAGCAGGCGGCGCACCGTCGCGAAGGTGGCCGCGACCCCGACCGCCGTCGCGGGTCCGCCCGCGCGCTCGGGCTGCGCCAGGAGCCGGCGCAGCACCCCGGCCGCCCGGCCGACGGTCGCGACCACGACCGCGAGCGCCTCGGCCCCCGCGCTGTCCGCCAGAAGCTCGCCCTGCGCGACCCCGACCTGGCAGCCGATGATCGTCAGCATGTTGTTGAAGTCGTGGGCGATGGCCGCCGCGGCGCGGGTCGAGGCCTCCAGCGTCTCGATCTCGCGCAGGCGCCGCGCCAGCTCCTGCTGGGCGGTCACGTCCTGCTGCACGCCGAGCACGTGCGTGACCGTGCCCGCCGCGTCGCGCACGGGCGCGAGGGTCAGGCGGTTCCAGAACATCGAGCCATCCTTGCGCTCGTTGCGCAGCACGACCTCGCACGGCACGTGGTCACCGAGCGCCTGGCGGACCTCGTCGAGCGCGACGTCGTCGCCGAACCGGCCCTGAAACAGCCGCGCGTTGCGGCCGAGGACCTCGGCGGGCGGATACCCGGTCTCGCGGGCGAGGTTGTCACTGGCGTAGACGATCGGCAGGTCGACCTGCCGGGCGTCGGCGATGAGCAGCACCACCGGGGACTGGGCGAGGGCGGCCCGCAGCAGCGCGAGTTCGTCCTCGACCTCGACCTGGCGATGGATGTCGATCGCGCCGAACAGCACGTGGGTGATCGCGCCCGCGTCGTCGCGCAGCGGCACGTACTCGACGTGGAACTCGTGGCGCGCGCCGCCGGGATAGGTCAACCGGCGCTCGTGGCGCACGGTCTCACCGGCCAGCGCTCGCGCGAACGCCGCGAGGAAGCCGACGTGCGCGCCGACCGCCGACGCGGTCAGGATGTCCTCGCCGACCGCGAGCTCGCGGCCGATCACGCCTCGCGTGGCGCGCCGCGCGGCCGCGTTCATCGCCACCACGCGGTGCTCGCGATCCAGGATCGTCAATGCCGACGCCGTGGCCTCGAAGGCGGCCGTCATCATCATCGAGCTGGTGATCTTACGCTTCGGGGCGCTCCCCGCGCGAGCCCTGCGCCCACGGCCAGCGGATCGCCAGGCGCTGCGCGCGCTCGGCCAGCTCGGGATCGACCTCGCCGCCCATCGCGCGGCTGACCGCGCGCGCGAGCTCGCCGGCGCTCGCGAACCGATCGCCGGGCCGCTTGGCCAGGGCGACCGCGAGCACGTCGTCGATCGCCCGCGGCAGCGCCGCGACCGTCGACGGCCGCGGCGGCATCGCGTGGACCACGCTGTAGAGGATGTGCGGCACCTCGACACCGCCGAACGCCGGCCGCCCGGTCAGGACGCGGTAGGCGATCGCGCCCAGCCCGAACAGATCGGCGCGGTGATCGACCTCCTGGCCGCGGGCCTGCTCCGGCGCCATGTACGCCGGCGTGCCGATGGCCTGGCCGCGGGTCAGCGAGCTGTCGACGTCGACCACGCGCGACACGCCGAAATCGAGGATCTTCCAGACCGCGGGCGCATCGGCGCGGAACAGGTTCTGCGGCTTGAGATCGCGGTGCACGATGCCGGCGGCGTGGAGC
Source organism: Deltaproteobacteria bacterium (assembly GCA_021413675.1). Taxonomy (GTDB): domain Bacteria; phylum Myxococcota_A; class Polyangia; order Haliangiales; family Haliangiaceae; genus JAIOQA01. The sequence goes on from JAIOQA010000180.1 coordinate 4,406, forward strand.
GCGTCGAGGCCGCGGCCGATCTCGTCGAGCAAGGCCAGCGCGTCGGCGACCGCGAGCCGCGGCGAGCGGCGCAGGATCGCGGACAGGTCCTTGCCGCGCAACAGCTCCATCGCGAGGTACGGCACCGGCGCGTCCTCGCCGGCGACGTCGATCACGCGCACCACGTTGGGCGCGTCGATCGAGCTCGCGACCCGGGACTCGCGCAGGAACCGCCGCAGCTGGCCCTTGTCGCCCAGGCCCTCGCGGGTGAGCAGCTTGATCGCCGCGCGCTCGCCCGAGCCGACCCGCGTCGCCTCGTAGACGTCGCCCATCGCGCCGCGCCCGCACAGCACGCCGAGCTGCCACGGCCCGAGCCGCTGCTCGGTGAACCGCCCGGGCCCGCCGACCTCGAGCGCGCGCTCGAGCTCGCGGCGAGCCTCGTCGAGCAGCGCCTCGCGCGCCGCGACCTCGCGGGTCGTGCGCTCGAGCTGGATCGCGGCATCCTCGATCGCGCGCTTGACCGCGCGCGCCAGCAGGAACACGAGCCCGAACACCGCCTCGACCAGGCCGATCATCACGAGCTGGTTGCGCTCGCCGAGGCCCGCCGACGACACGACGCCGTGATCCTCGATCCAGCCGAAGGTCATCGCGAGCATCGCGATGCCGTGGCTGAGCGCGGTCCACAGGTAGAAGCCCAGCGCGATCAGCCGCGATCGCTGCATCCCGAAGAAGAACACGCCGAGCGAGGTGATGACCGGCGCCGCCGAGTAGAACCCGAAGAACCAGATGCCGGCCGAGCCGCCGATGATGCAGGTCGCGCCGAACAGCGCGGTGCGCGCGACGCCGAGCGGACCGCGCCGCAGCCGGCGCTGCGTGACGAACGCGCCGATCAGCGAGACCAGCGCGCAGGCGCCGAGCGCCAGGCGATCGGTCGCCGAGGCGGCGAGCAGCGGCAGCGACACGAAGCACGCGCCGACCACGCCGTAGACCAGCCACACGAAGCTGCGCATCGCCGCGGCCTCGCGATCGCGCATCGCCTGCGCCACGGCGTCGCCGCGCGAGCCCGCGGTGCGCATCGGCGTCACGCCCTCGGTGGGATGCGTGCCGCTGGGCGCGCCGCCGACCGCCGGGGCGGCGTCCCAGGTGGCGCCGGCGTCGCGACCGTCGGCGGGCTTCGTCGGGGGTCCGCTCGTCGGCTCCATCGGTTGCCGAGGGTGGCTCGGGCGTGGAAGATACCCGCCATGCCCGGCACGCGCACCGAAAAAGACAGCCTCGGAACGATCGAGGTCGCGGCCGATCGGTACTGGGGCGCCCAGACCCAGCGCTCGCTCGAGAACTTCGCGATCGGCAGCGGTCGCATGCCGCTCGAGGTCGTGCGCGCGCTGGCGCTGATCAAGCAGGCCGCGGCGCGCGTGAACCAGCGCCACGGCCGGCTCGCGCCCGAGAAGGCCGCGCTGATCGAGGCCGCGGCCCAGGAGATCGTCGACGGCGGGCTCGACGATCACTTCCCGCTCGTGGTCTGGCAGACCGGCTCCGGCACCCAGACCAACATGAACGTCAACGAGGTGATCGCGAACCGCGCGATCGAGCGCGCCGGCGGCGTGCTCGGCTCGAAGCATCCGATCCACCCCAACGATGACGTGAACCTGTCGCAGTCGTCGAACGACACGTTCCCGGCGGCGATGGCGATCGCCGGCGTGCTCGCGTTCGAGCGCGCGCTCTTGCCCGAGCTGCGCGCGCTGGCCGAGGCGCTCGACGAGAAGGCCCGGGCCTGGGCCGACATCGTCAAGATCGGCCGCACGCACCTGATGGACGCGACCCCGCTCACCCTCGGCCAGGAGGCCTCGGCGTGGGCAGCGCAGGTCGCGCGCGGCGTGCACACGATCGAGGCCACGCTGCCGCACCTGCGCGAGCTCGCGATCGGCGGCACCGCGGTCGGCACCGGCCTCAACGCGCCGGTCGGCTGGGCCGAGGAGATGGCGACCGAGCTGTCGGAGCTCACCGGCCACCGGTTCGTGACCGCGCCCAACAAGTTCGAGGCGCTCGCCGCCCACGACGCGATCGTCGCCGCGTCGGGCGCGCTCAAGACCGTCGCGTGCGCGCTCATGAAGATCGCCAACGACGTCCGCCTGCTCGGCTCGGGGCCGCGCTGCGGCATCGGCGAGCTGATCCTGCCGGCCAACGAGCCGGGCTCGTCGATCATGCCCGGCAAGGTCAACCCGACCCAGGCCGAGGCGCTGACGATGGTCTGCGCGCGCGTGATCGGCAACGACGTCGCGATCAACGTCGGTGGCATGCAGGGCCACCTCCAGCTCAACACGTTCAAGCCGCTCTTGATCAGCGCGCTGCTCGAGTCGGCGCAGCTGCTCGGCGATGGCGCGCGCAGCTTCCAGATCCACTGCGTCGACGGGCTCGCGCCCGACCGCGCGCGGATCGATCAGCTGCTCCACCGCTCGCTGATGCTGGTGACCGCGCTGGCGCCGGCGATCGGCTACGACGCCGCCGCCAAGGTCGCGACGATCGCGCACGAGCGCGGCCTGACCCTGCGCGCGACCGCGATCGAACTGGGCCTCCTGACCGGCGACGAGTTCGACGCCCAGGTCCGCCCCGAGGACATGGTGCACCCGCGATGAAGACCGCACTCGTTGTTGCGACCGCGCTCGCCCTCGCCGGCTGCCGCGTCCAGGATCCGCCGCCGATCACCGAGCGCTGGGCCGACACGTTCGAGCGCGACGATCCGGGCCCGAACTACTACCAGACCGGCTCGGGCTACGCGGTCGTGCACGGCGCGCTGTCGGCGCACGGCGCGCACAACAAGCCGCTGTGGCTGCGCAAGAAGCTGCCGCGCGACGTGCAGATCGACGTGACCGTCTGGTCGGCGACCGCCGAGGGCGACATGAAGGTCGAGGTCTTCGGCGACGGCAAGAGCTTCGATCCCGACCAGGGCGACTACACCTCGACCGGCTACGTGCTGGTCCAGGGCGGGTGGCACAACACCGAGTCGAAGATGGCGCGCGGCTACGAGCACGGCACCGACAACTTCAAGGAGCGCCGCGGCCCGCGGGTCGTGCCCGGGCAGAAGTACCACTGGCGGATCATCCGCAAGGGCAAGGTCCTGACCTGGTACGTCGACGACATGGAGGTGCCGTACCTGACCTGGGACGATCCGCAGGCGCTCAGCGGGCCGGGCCACGAGTACTTCGCGATCTCGAACTGGGAGTCGGACTCCTGGTTCGACGACCTCACGATCACCCCGCTCTGATCATCCGCGGCGCCCGCTGAGTCAGGCCAGCGCGCGCGGCGCGAGCACGTGGACCTGCCCGCCGACGGTGCCGACCGCGAGTAGCCCGGCGCGGAGCGCGAGCGCGGTCGGGCGATCGAGATCGGGATCGGCCAGGCGAAGGGTCTCGATCGCCTGCATGCGCGCGAGCGACACGATCGCGACCTCGCTCCGGCCCTGCGTGACCGCCGCGAAGCGCCCGATCGGATCGATCGCGACCGGCTCGGCCGCGGCGATCGCGAGCTCGCGGCGGAGCGCGAGCGTGCCGCCCGTGCGCAGCTGCAACCACGCACGCGTCGGCGTCTCGCCGCTCGCGACGATGGCGCGACCGCGGCGAATGGCGTGGATCTGGCCGCCGTCGACCAGCGCGTGGTGTGCGCGCTCGGCGCCATCCGCGCGGGCGAGCGCGACCGCGCGGCCGCGCCCCGCGACGACGCGCACGTCGTCGGCCGCGATCGCCAGCCCGGAGGCGGAGCACCAGTCCGGCCCGGACCATTCCCAGCGCCGGGCCGCCGTGGCGACGTCCCACAGCCGCGCCGCCGAGCGGCTGTAGCCGCCCGGGTTCCCGGGGACGCTGCTGCCGGCCCACGCCAGGTCGCGGCCGTCCGCGCTGACCACCAGCGCGGCAGTGACGTGGCACGCGGGATCCAGGCACCGCCGCTCGGCGCCGGTCGCGGGATCTCGCTCGACCAGTCGCTCATCGTCGCCGATCGTGTAGAGCGCCGCGCCATCCGGCGTGAAGGTCGCGTGCCCGCCCCAGCGCGCGGCGTGCGCACGGCGCCAGCGCGGCCGCGCGTCATCGAGCGCCCAGCGCGCCAGCGCGAAGCGGCCCAGCACGATCAGATCGGTCGCGTCGGGCGCGAACGCCAGCGCGCGGATCGCGTCGACGTTGTAGTCCTCCCGCGGCGGCGCAGGGCGCGGCGCCAGCGACGGCAACACCCGCACGAGCCTCACCGGCAGGGAGCGTACTCCACCCCGGTTCGTCCACGCGATCATCTCCGCCATTCCGGCGCGCGATCTGCGGCGCGATCCCGTGGTCTCCACACTCGTTCCGGCTACAATCGACCGTCCGCGGGTGGGCCGCGGTTGGGTATGGAACTATTCGGGAAATACTCGCTGGTCCGGCGGATCGGCGCCGGCGGCATGGCCGAGGTGTTCCTCGCGCGGACCAGCGTCGCGCAGGGCCTCGCCAAGACCCTCGTCATCAAGAAGATCCATCCCGCGTTCGCGCGCTCGCGCCAGTTCGTGACGATGTTCGTCGACGAGGCCAAGATCGCGCTCGGCCTCAATCACCCGAACATCATCCAGGTCTTCGACTTCGGCGCGGTCGGCGACACGTACTTCCTCGCGATGGAGTACGTCGACGGCATGGACCTGCTGCGGCTGCTGCAGGACATGAGCCGCGATCGCAAGCGCCTGCCCTACGGCCTCGCCGCGTACATCGTGCAGCAGGTCGCCAAGGGCCTCGACTACGCCCACCGCAAGGCCGACGAGTTCGGCGAGGCGCTGGGCATCGTCCACCGCGATATCTCGCCGCAGAACGTGCTCCTGTCGTGGGACGGCGCGGTCAAGATCGTCGACTTCGGCATCGCCCGCGCGCGCGACGTCCACGAGGACGAGGGCGTCATCAAGGGCAAGTTCGCCTATATGTCGCCGGAGCAGGCGCGCGGCGAGCCGGTCGACTGTCGCTCCGACGTGTTCGCGCTCGGCATCGTGCTCTACGAGCTGGTCGCCGCGCGGCCGCTGTTCCCGGGCAAGGGCAAGGAGGTGCTCGAGCTGGTCAAGGCCGGCGCGATCCCGCCGGTCCGCGATCACGCGCCCGAGCTGCCCGACTCGCTCGAGCGCATCCTGACCAAGGCCCTCGCCTACCACCGCGGCGATCGCTACCAGACCGCGCGCGACATGCAGAACGACCTCGGCCGCTACCAGCTCGAGGAGGCGCAGAAGTCGGGCGAGCTGCTCGACTCGGGGGCGCTCGCGCAGTTCCTCGCGCAGCTGGTGCCCGCCGATCGCCGCAAGCCGAGCTCGCGCCCGCCCGCCGCCAAGGACGAGCGCGGCGCGTCGGCGGCGACGCCGGTGTCGGTGGTGCCGCTGTCGCTCGGCGCGCTCGGCGATGACGACGACGCCGCGATCGCCGGCAAGGACGCCGCCGATCTCCGCACCCGCAAGTACGTCTACGTGCTCGAGGGCCTCCTGCGCGGCACCGGCGCGCTCGAGCGCCGGGTCGGCAAGGAGCGCGCGCAGCGGCTCATCGCCGAGTTCCACCAGGTCGCGCGCGACGTCGCGTTCAAGAACGACGCGACCGTCGATGCGTCGCGGCCCGGCGAGTTCGGCATGCGCTCGGGCGAGCTCGGCGCGCTGCGCGTGGTGGTCGGCCTGCCGGTCGCCGGCGAGGACGATGCCGCGCGCGCGATCCGCATCGCGCTCGCGCTGGTCGACGCGCTCGACGGCATCGGCTCCGACGTCGAGCCCGAGCTGCGGCTATCGCTCGGCATCCAGCGCGGCGTCGCGACCGTGCCGCGCCGGCCGCTGCCCGGCCGCCCGCCGTTCGAGCTCGAGGAGCAGACCACCGGCTTCGCGCACAAGCTGGCGCAGCTGGCGCGCGGCGCCGAGATCCTGGTCGGCGGCCGCGTCTTCCGCGCGGCCCGCGCCGACTGGAGCTTCGAGCCGCTGCCCGCGATCGATCTGCCGGCCGAGGCCGACACCCAGAGCCGCGCCGACGAGGACACCGAGCCGGGCGTGCGGCGCGCGCGGGTCTACCGGCTGCGCGGCCCCAAGGAGCGCGCCCAGCGGCTGCGCGAGCGGCTGCGCGGCGGCGGCAAGGCGACCGATCGCGATCTCGAGCTGAAGGCGCTGCGCGACGCGTGGCGCGACGTCCGCGTCACCAAGCGCAAGCGCCAGCTCGTGATCGTCGGCGACACCGGCGTCGGCAAGCGCACGCTGGTCACCGCGTTCCTCGATTCGATCGCGCCGGGCGAGGCCTACGTGCTGCGCACCTCGACGCGGGTCGGCACCGCGATGACGCCGTACGGCGTCATCGCCGATCTGGCGCGCGACATCCTCGGCCTGGCCGAGGGCGCCGAGCCGCACGAGGTCCAGCGCCGCATCGAGCGCGCGCTGCCGATGGTGTTCCCGGGCCCGGGCGAGGATCAGTCGCGCGAGGCGCGCGGCGCCAAGGACGTCATCGGGCTGTTGCTCGGCATCCGCACGTCGCCCGGCGACGGCGACATCGATCCCGACGAGCGCCGCCAGCGCGTGCTGCAGGTCATGCTGCGGGTCGAGCAGCGCCTGCAGCCCGACAAGCCGCTGGTCGTCGTCGGCGAGGACGTCCACTGGTCGGATCAGGAGTCGCTCGATCTGTTCGCGCAGCTCCTGAAGATCGGCACCTCGCGGCCGGTGCTCGGCATCGTGACCACGCGGCCGGAGCCGCGCGTGCTGCGCGCCGCCAAGGACTCGGGCGCGGAGCTCATCCACCTCGACGAGCTGTCGCCGACCGCGCGCCGCCGGGTGGTCACCGACAAGTTCGTGCCCGGCCACGACGCCGCCGAGCTCGTCGATCAGATCGTCGCGCGCGCCGGCGGCAACCCGTTCTTCATCCACGAGCTGCTCGACGCGCTGATCGAGCGCGGCGTGGTGGTGCCGGATCCCGACGACGCCGAGCACCCGGGCCTCTTGCGCTGGGTCAAGCGCGACGCCGCGATCCAGGTGCCGTCGTCGATCGAAGATGTCCTCGCGACCCGCTTCGATCGGCTGCCGCCCAACGAGAAGCAGGTGCTGCTCCACGCCGCGGTGCTCGGCCGCGCGATCCCGACCTCGGCGGCCTCCGCGCTGGTCGGCCGGGCGGCGGCCGCGGATCTCGACGAGCTGGTCCGCCGCGGCCTCCTGGTCCCGCACGAGGGCGAGTACCGCTTCAAGAACGACATGATCATGACCGTGGCCTACGGCCTGGTCGCGCCCGAGGACCGCACGCGCCTGCACCGCATCGCGGCCGAGCGCATCGCGAGCGCGTCGGGCTACCGCGCCGGCCAGGACGACGCGACGATCGCGCGCCACCTCGAGCTCGCGGGCGACGCGGTCCAGGCCGCCGAGCGCTACCTGCGCGCCGCCGGCCACGCCGTCGACGTCGGCGGCAACGCCGACGCGTTCCGCCAGCTGTCGCGCGCGCTCAAGCTGCTGCCGGTCGACGATCACCTGCGCCGGTTCACCGCGCACAAGCAGCGCGAGGAGATCCTGCGCCGGCTCGCGCGCCGGCCGCAGCAGCTGCGCGAGATCCACGCGCTCCGCAAGGAGGCCGAGGCGCTCGCCGATCCGGCCAAGCTCGCCCACGCCCACGCCGCGCTCGCGCAGTTCTACATCGAGGTCGGCAAGGCCCCCGCCGCCGCGCGCGCGGTCGTGCCCGCGCTCGAGTACGCGCGCGCCGCTGGCGACAAGCTCGCCGAGGCCGAGGCGATCCGGCTGCGCGCGGCGATCTCGCGGCTGATCGGCCAGAACGACGAGGCGCTGCGGCTCGGCGAGCAGGCGCTCGCGCTGACCGCCGCCGCCGGCAGCGGCCCGCCGCATCTGCTGGCCCGCGCCAAGATCCTCAACAACCAGGGCACCACCCTGTGGACGATGGGCCGGCTCGAGCAGGCGATCGAGGCCTACGCCGAGGCGCTGGTCATCTATCGCGCGCTCAAGCTGCCGCGCCAGGAGGCCCACGCCCTCAACAACATGGGCATCGTCTTCAACGCGCTCGGCGAGTTCGAGGAGGCGCTCGCGCACTACAAGAGCGCGCTCAAGCTCGACCAGGCGCTCGGCGATCGCGCCGGCATCGCCTACAAGCTCGGCAACATCGGCCAGTGCTACGCCGACCTCGGCGATCTCGCGCGCGCCGAGAGCTACCTCGGCAAGGCCATGAAGATCGCGGTCGAGACCGGCGACGACTCGACCGAGGCGGACGCCGCGATCTCGCTCGGCCAGGTCGAGCTCTTGCGCCGCCGCCCCGACGAGGCCACGACGCTGTTCGAGCGCGGCCTCGAGCTCGCGACCGCCGGCCGCGATCGCTACCAGGAGATCCGCGCGCTGCAGTACATCGCGCTGGCCCAGCTCGAGGCCGGCCAGCCGCCCGAGGGCGCGCTCGAGCTCGCGCGCTCGGCGACCGAGCTCGCCCGCAAGATGCCGATGATGGTCGGCATCATCCACGGCCTCGCGTTCCAGGCGCTGGCGCTGTCGAAGCTCGGCCAGCACGCGACCGCGGTCGCGGAGAGCCGCGAGTCGGTGCGGCTGATGGACGCGCAGACCCGCCCCGAGGGCGCGGAGCACATCTTGATCTGGCACGCGCAGGTGCTGACGGCGGCCGGCCTGACGGAAGAGGCGGCGGCGGTGCGGAGCCGGGCACGGGCGGAGGTGGATGCGAAGGCGGCGCGGCTGGCGGATCCAGAGCTGCGGCGGATGTACCTCGGGTCGCGGCCGTAGTCGGTTTCGGTTTCGGTTTCGGTTTCGGTTTCGGTTTCGGTTTCGGTTTCGGTTTCGGTCTCGGTTTCGGTTTCGGTCTCGGTCTCGGTTTCGGTTTCGGACACCGAAACGGACACGGACACGGCCACCGAAACGGACACGGCCACCGACCGCTCGGCTCGTCGGTGTGGGGTTCTCATGCCCATGGCGCACGTCCCGCGCCGAGGGCATAGGCTGCCTGCCGTGGGCTCGGGCGGCCTCGCATCGCCCTCGTCACGGGACCTGCGCCGGGTTGGGCATGAACCCCACACCGACGAGCCATCGCTTTCGTGTCTATGATCTCAGCCTCGAGGCGCTGCGCCGGTTGCGGGCGCCGATCGCGGCGATCCGCACGGTCGATGCCGACCTGGCCGACCAGCTGCAGCGGGCCGCGACCAGCGTCGCGTTGAACCTCGCCGAGGGCGCCAAGCGGCGCGGGCGCGACCAGGCCCACTTCTATCGCATCGCCGCCGGGAGCGCGGCGGAGGCGCGGGCCTGCCTCGATGTCGCTGCGGCGCTCGGGCATTGCCGCGAGGATCTCGCCGGCCCCTGGACCGCGCTCGACTCGGTCGTCGCGATGATCTGGCGGCTCACGCACTGACCGCGGGGCCAGGGCGCCTGTCGCCCGCCGCGACGCGCGACGCGCGACAACGCGCGTGCCGCCGGCCCGGGCTTCTGGCATGGTGCGCGCCATGACTCCGTCCGCCGGCACGATCGCCCCGCGCGCGCGAGGGCGCACCGTCGTCCTCGTCGTCGTCGCGATCACGATCCTCATCGCGATCCCCGCGATCGCCTGGCCGCTGTGGGTCGCGCAGCACCGCACCCCCGACCTGCCCGACTACGGCGTGGTCCCGGCGTTCGCGTTCACCGACCAGACCGGCGCGCCCTTCACCAACGCCGCCATCGACGGCAAGGTCGTGATCGCCAACTTCATCTTCACCCGCTGCGACACGGTGTGCCCGGTGTCGACCCTGAAGATGGCGCGCATCCAGGACGACACCCCCGAGGTCGCCGACGATCTGAAGCTGGTCTCGTTCAGCGTCGATCCGGTCTACGACACGCCGCCGCGGCTGGCCGAGTACGCGACCCGCTTCCGCGCCGACGCGGCGCGCTGGCGCTTCGTCACCGGCGAGCACGAGGCGCTGCGCAAGATCGTCGAGGACGCGCTGTTCATCACGATGGATCAGGTCGGCGTCCAGGACAGCGGCCAGCCCAACATCGTCCACCAGCCGCACTTCATCCTCATCGATCGCCAGCGCCACATCCGCGGCTTCTACGACTCGACCGACCCGATCCGCCTGGAGACCCTGCGCCGCGACGCGCGCGAGCTGGTCCGCACGACCAAGCCCGGTCCGGGGCCCGCTCCCGCGCCTTGATTCCCCCCGCGGTTCCCGGGACACTGGCAGACGGGTGCTCCTCTTCTTCCACGCCCTCCGGCTCGCGGTCGGGACGATCATCCTGTTTGCCGGCGCCGGCCTGCTGGTGCGCGGCTCGGCGAGCCTGGCCCGCGCCTTCGGGGTCAAGGCGCTGGTCATCGGCCTGACCGTCGTCGCCTACGGCACCTCCGCGCCCGAGCTCGCGGTCGCCACCGAGGCCACGATCCGCAACGCCCAGCCGCTCGTGCTCGGCACGATCGTGGGCTCGTGCGCGCTCAACATCTCCTTCATCCTCGGGCTCGCGGTGCTGATCGCGCCGCCGGTCGTCGACGGCCGCATCATCCGGCGCGAGGTCCCGATCCTGCTCGGCTCGGCGGTCGCGCTGCCGGTCCTGCTCGCCGACGGCGAGCTGTCGCGGATCGAGGGCGCGTTCCTGCTCGCGTGCGCCATCGCGTTCACGCTCATCACGCTGTTCGTGGCCTCGCGCGAGCACATGTCCGACGAGGACGCCGAGAACGCGGCGGCCGCCGAGAACGCCGGCGTCAGCTACGGCGGCCGCGCGCGCGCCAAGGCCTCGCGGCCCATCGCGATCATCCAGGCGGTGATCGGCATCGCGCTCCTGGTCACCGGCTCGCACCTCTTCGTGGTCGGCGCCCGCGGCGTGGGCGGCTACTACGGCGTCTCGGAGCGGATGCTGGGCGTGACGGTGATCGCGTTCGGGACCGCGCTGCCCGAGCTCATCGGCACGCTCATCGCCGCGATCCGCGGCCAGGGCTCCCTCGCGGTCGGCTCGGTCATCGGCTCCAACCTGCTGAACGTCTTCCTCGTCCTCGGGATCGTCGCGTACCTGCACCCGATCCACGTCGGCGACCGCATGCACGTCATCGATCTGGTGGGCCTGGTCGCGCTGACCCTGCTGGCGATCCTGTTCCTGCGCGGCTCGCGCCGCATGACCCGCGTGGAGGGCGCGATCATGATCCTCGCCTACGGTGGATTCCTAGCCGCGGTCGCCTGGCTCTGATCTAGGCAACCCTCCGGGATCACAGCGAGAGTGCGCTGGGCCACGGCCCGTGTGCGGTTTTCCATTGCGGGCTCCGCGTGGGGTTCGGCAACCTGTCGGGTCTGATGTCTGGAGGACTCACCAGGGGAGAGGCGGTGACAGCTTGTCACCCTGGAGATGATCGCTCCGCGAAAGGTAAGACCAGTCCATGAAGCTTCACGGTCTCCTGGGGATGCTCTTGGCCGCGAGCATCTCGACCGCGGCGCACGCCGCGCCCGGCAGCGCAGCGATCGGCGAGATGGTGCCCAACCCGGCGCTCAACGCTCGCCCGATGCCGACGTACATCCCGATCGACTCCACCAAGTTCGAGAAGAACCTCGACCGGGCCGCGGGCCCGCCGTCGCGGATCATCTACCTGAACAACTGCAAGGCGACCAACGGCTGCACCGTGTATGCGGGCAACGAGGACTCGCGCACGCAGCACTCGAGCATCATCAACGGCACGATCCACCTGTCGAAGTTCGCGTACAGCGACTCGGTGTGGCAGCAGGTCGTGCAGTGCGTGAAGCAGACCTACGCGCCGTTCGACGTCCAGATCACCGACGTGCCCCCGGCCGCGGGCGTGGGCCACTGGGAGAACATCGTCGCCGGTCTGCCGACCGAGGCCGGGATGCAGCAGGGCGTGGGCGGCGTGTCGCCGTTCACCTGCGGCATCATCCCGAACTCGATCACGTATACCTTCGCCAACGTCTACCAGGGTGACGTCCAGCAGATCTGCTGGACCGTCGCGCAGGAGACCGCCCACTCGTACGGCCTCGACCACGAGTTCCTCGCGTCGGATCCGATGACCTACCTCGATGGGTCGTACCCGAAGCGCTTCCAGGACTCGGCGCCCCGCTGTGGCGAGTACTCGGCGCGCCAGTGCCAGTGCGGCAGCGCGACCCAGAACAGCTACAAGCTGATCCTGCAGCTGTTCGGCTCGCCGACCCCGACCCCGCCCAAGGTGACGATCGACGACCCGGCCAACGGCGCGCAGGTCCAGGCCGGCTTCGCGGTCCACGCCTCGTTCCAGGACGACCAGGGCGTCGACAAGACCGAGCTCTACGTCGACGGCAAGCTGGCGCAGACGCTGTCGGCCCCGCCCTACGCCTACAACGCGCCCGGCGATCTCGGCTCGGGCACGCACCACGTCGAGGTCCGCGCGTACGATCTGCAGGGCACCCCGGGCTCGGCGTTCATCGACGTCGTCATCGGCGCCCCGTGCTCCGGCGACTCGTGCGGCGACGGCAAGGCCTGCATCGACGGCCGCTGCGTCATCGGGCCCGGCCAGCCGACCGGCCTGGGCGAGGCGTGCACCGGCCCCGCCGACTGCGCCTCGGGTCAGTGCGCGAGCGACGGCGCGGGCACGATGTACTGCGTCGAGCCGTGCGACCCGGCCGCCAGTGGCTGCCCGGGCAACTTCGACTGTCTCGCGACCGACGCCAACGGCCACGGCGTGTGCTGGCCGGGCGCCGGTGACGGCGGCGGCGGTGGTTGCGCGGTCGACGACTCGAGCAGCGGCGCGCTGCCGATCGGCCTCGGCTTCGCGTTCCTGATGGTCGGCCTGCGCCGCCGTCGGCGCTGAGCGCGCAGAGCACCGCGACACTGACGAGGCCGCCGCGAGGCGGCCTCGCTGCATTTTCGGGCTCGGCATACCGCTTGCTGAATGCTCGAGACGTGCGCTTCCACCTGATCCTCGTGTCTGGTTTCGCGGCATGTGGTGGAAATGGCCACGCCGTCGGTCCTGGCGACGCCGCGCTCGATGCCACCGCCGACGCCACCGCCGACGCAGCCGTCGACGCGGCGCCCGATGCGGGCACCTGCGCGACCCAGCCGGCGCTGACCGCGCTCGCGCCCACCGCCAGCGACGAGGTCGTGATCGTCGGCGACACCGGCTCGACCCTCGGCGTGTTCGATCCCTCGCTGGTCTACCCGGACGGCGCGCCCGGCGGCGCGATGGCGTACTCGAGCGTGCCCGACCAGCACTCGATCCGCACCCGCATCGCGCTGTCCGGCGACGCCGGCGCGACCTGGACGTTCGTGGCGCAGGCCAACCAGCCGGTCGCCGCCACCCTGCCCTCGTCGGACGCGACCGAGTGTCCCGGCGGCGCCTGCAGCGGCTTCCTGATCGACGAGGTCCCGTCGCTGATCATCGATCCGACGGACCCCGACGCGCAGGCGCGCTGGAAGCTGTTCACGCACCGCTACCTGGTCGGCGCCGACAACGCGCTCCACTACCGCATCGGGACGATCACGCGCTACACCGCGCCCGCGCCCGAGGGACCGTGGTCCGCGCCGCAGCCGCTCGTCGGCTGGACCTCGCCGGCGCCGCACTCGTCGGCGGGCGTCGCGGTCAACGTCAGCACGATCCCGGCGATGGCCGACTGCCTGGCCCTCACCGAACCGACCGCGCTGTGGCGGCCCGAGGGCATCGACCTCGCGCTGGGCTGCGTCTACCTCGACGGCGGCGCGCCGCGCATCCGCGTGGCGCTGCTGCGCTCGACCGACCACGCCGCGAGCTTCGGGTTCGTCGCGACGATGCTGTCGGCCAGCGACGCGACCTGCGCCAGCGCGGCGGGCAACCGCTACAACGCGCCGCAGCTGTTCAGCCACGCCGGCGCGACCTACCTGGTCGTGTCGCCGGCGCCCGACGACGGCAGCTACGCCGGCTGCGACGTCTTCGCGATCGACGATCCCGCGACCGGCGCGGTCCACCGGATCGGGGACGATCCGCGCCCGTTGCGCCGCCTCACCGTGCCCGGGCGCTTCGCCGGCGCGTGCACGGCGGCCGAGGGCGTGCCCGGCGGGTACCTGATGTCGGTCCTCTACCCCGAGGCGCCGCCGCGGGTCTTCCGGATCGTCCGGACCGGCATCGCGGCGCCGTGACGCGCCCGCGCGCGGGCCCGACGCGCTACAACTCGGCGCCGCCATGCTGCCCGCGCTGCCTCGCATCCGCGACTACGCCGAGGCCCTGATCCGCGCCACCACGCTCGACGGCAAGCTCGCCGCGCCGCCCGCGCCGGTCGAGCTCGAGGACCCGCTGCCACCGCTGGTGCTGACGTCGCCCGGGCGGCCGCCCGAGCTCGCGATCGCCCCCGGCCGATCGGTGCGCGTGCCGCCGGTCGCCGGCATGCGCGATCCCGAGCAGCGCGCACGGATCCTCCACGCCCTCGCCAACCACGAGCTGCAGGCGATCGAGCTGTTCGCGTGGGCGCTCCTCGCGTTCCCCGACGCACCGGCGCCGTTCCGCACCGGGCTCCTCGCGATCCTGCGCGAGGAGCAGCGCCACTGCGGGCTCTACCTCGAGCGCCTGCGCGCGCACGGCGTCGCGTTCGGATCGCAGCCGGTGACCGGCCACTTCTGGGGCAAGCTCGATCAGCTCGGCACGCCGCTCGCGTTCGTGTGCGCGATGGGCCTGACCTTCGAGAACGCCAACCTCGACTTCTGCCAGGACTACGCGACCGCCGCGCGCGCCGCGGGCGACCACGCGACCGCCGCGGTGCTCGATCAGGTCCACGACGACGAGCTCGGTCACGTGCGGTTCGCCGTGACCTGGCTGGGCAAGCTCGCGCCCGGCCGGCCCGCGCTCGAGGTCTACCTCGAGACCGTGCGCTTCCCCCTCGGGCTCGCGCGCGCCCGGGGCAAGGACTTCGACGCCGACGCGCGACGACGGGCCGGGCTCGACGAGGACTTCATCGCGCAGCTGGCCGCGGTCGCGCCGACCCGCCCGGGCGGCGGGCCGCGATAAGGCGAACGAAGTGAGCCTGTTCAGGGTCCGGATGAGATCGGGTTGCGCGTCCTCGCGCAGGCCGATCGATCGAATTGTGGGGGCCATCCGAAAGGATGGGCCGCGCTGAGCGCGCGACCATGCGCGCGTTCCGGATCGACGCCAACCTCGACTGCGAGGCGACCTGGGCCGGGGCCCCGTTGCCGGCGGCGGTGCGCGCCAAGCTCGCCGGGCTCGCGACGCTGGTCCGCGCGGTCGTCCCCGATGGCGCGACCGCGCTCGTCGACCTGCCGCCGGGGTTCGATCGCGGTCGCATCGCCGATCCGGACGGCGCGCCGCCGTGGCGCCCGCGCACGGCGGCCGATGACGCGCACCCGCGGCTCGCGTGGGGCGCCGATGATGTCGCCGCGCCGGCGGGCCCGGCGGCGGCGTCGGCAGCGTGGCGCGATCGGCTCGCGGCGATCGCGCCGCCCGCGATCGCCACCGTGCGCCCGCTCGCCGACCGGCGCTGGTCGCTCGCGCTCGGGCAGCGCCTCGGCGCGGCCCTGTCCGGCGCGCAACCGGCGACCAGCGTGGCCGAGGTCGAGGCGGCGATCGCGGGGAGCGCGCTCCGCGCGGCGAGCGGCCAGCACGCGTGGATCGCGAAGGCAGCGATCAGCGCCGCCGGGCGCGATCGGGTGCGGCGGCGCGGCCCGCTCGACGACGCGACCCGGACGCGGCTGATGCGGCTGGCGGCGCGCGGCGGGCTGGTCGTCGAGCCGTGGGTCGAGCGGCTGGTCGATGTCGGGCAGCCCGGGCTGATCGACGACGAGGTGACGCTGCTGCCCGCGCATCGCCTGCTGACCGATCCGGGCGGCGGCTTCGTCGGCATCGCGATCGCCGCAGATCCTGCGCGGCTCGGGCTCACCGCCGACGAGCACGCCGAGCTCCGCGCGGTCGCCGCTGCGGTCGGCGCCGCGCTCGCCGCCGGCGGATATCGCGGCGCGTTCACCGTCGACGCCTTCGCGTGGCGCGATCCCGCGGGCGTGCGTCGGTTTCACGCGCTGTGCGAGGTCAACCCACGCCTGACGTTCGGCCTGGTGGCGCGCGCCTGGAGCGAGAGGGTCGGCGGTGACCTCACGCTCCACCTGGGCTCAGCCATTCCCGCAGGCGCGACCGCGCTGCTGCATCCGGCGCCGGGCGATCCGACGTCGGCCTGGCTCGCCGGTACGCCGACCGCGCCCGGATAGCGCCCCGACATCGCGCATACGGTATCGTGGACGCATGGTCGCGATCGCCGACACGCGCGCGCGCCTGGACGCCGAAGCCTCGGTGCTGGAGCGGATCGCGACGCACGCGCCGCTCGACGAGATCCTCGACCTCCTCGTGACCGCGGTCGAGGCACAGCTGCCGGGCTCGCTCGGCTCGCTGCTGCTGCTCGACCCGACGACCCGCACGCTCCACGCCGGCGCGGTCCACAGCCTCCCGGCGAGCTACAACGAGGCCATCGAGGGCGTGGCGATCGGGCCCGACGTCGGCTCGTGCGGCACCGCCGCGCACCTCGGGCGCGCGGTGTTCGTCAGCGACATCGCGACCGATCCGCGCTGGGCGAACTATCGCGACCTCGCGCTCGCCCACGATCTGCGGGCCTGCTGGTCCACACCGGTGCTGTCGCGGCGCTAGGCCGACGTGGACGCCGTGCTCGGCACGTTCGCGCTGTACTTCCGCACGCCGCGCGCCCCCGACGCTGCCGCCGAGGCGGTGCTGACCCGCGCCGGCGCGCTGGCGACGATCGCGATCGACGCGGCGCGCGCCCGGGCCGAGCTGCGCGACGGCGAGGCCCGGTTCCGCACGCTGGTCGACCACGCCACCGACGGGCTGTTCGTCCACGACAGGAGCGCCCAGGCGCGCATCGTCGACGTCAACCGGCAGGCCTGCGAGAGCCTGGGCTACGCTCGCGACGAGCTGATCGGCGCCATGCCCATGCTGTTCGATCAGGACGTCGACCCGGCGACCCTCGTCGACCTGGCGCGCCGCCTCGCCGACGGCGAGACGGTGACGTTTCGCAGCGTCCACCGCCGGAAGGACGGCTCGCGGTTCCCGGTCGAGGTCCGGATCCGCAGCTTCACCTCCAAGGGCCGCGACCTGAACCTCGCCCTGGCGCGCGACATCAGCGCCCGCGTCCAGATCGAGGAACAGCTGCGCCACGCGCAGAAGATGGAGGCGATCGGCCGCCTCGCCGGCGGCGTCGCGCACGACTTCAACAACCTGCTGACCGTGATCGTGGCCCACGCCGAGGGCGTGCTGCCCACGCTCGCCGCCGACGATCCCCGGTCCGCCGAGCTCGAGAGCATCCGCGACGCGGGCCTGCGCGGCGCGAGCCTCACCGGGCAGCTGCTCGCGTTCAGCCGGCGCGCGATCGTCGCGCCCGAGCGGGTGGACGTCAGCGCGCTGGTCGCGCGCCTCGGGCGGATGCTCGAGCGGCTGATCGGCGAGCCGATCACGTTGACCACGGCGCTCGACAGCGGCGACGCGCAGGTGAGCGTGGATCCCGGGCTCCTCGAGCAGGTGCTGATCAACCTGGTCGTCAACGCGCGCGACGCGATGCCGCGCGGTGGCGCGCTCGAGATCGCGACCGCGCGCGGCGAGTTCCCGCGCGACCGCGCCGACGCGCCGGTTCGCCCGTGCGTGCGCCTCACCGTGACCGACACCGGCGTCGGCATGACCGACGAGATCAAGGACCGGCTGTTCGAGCCGTTCTTCTCGACCCGCCCGGTCGGCGAGGGCTCCGGGCTCGGCCTCGCGACGTGCTACGGCATCATCACCCAGGCCGGCGGCACGATCCGGATCGACAGCACCCCCGGCAAGGGCACGCGCGTCGAGGTGGCGTTGCCGATGCTCGCGGCGATCGCCCGCCCGCCTGCGCCCGCGCCGAGCACCGGGGCCGCGCACGCCACGATCCTCTACGTCGAGGACGAGGACGCGGTCCGGCGCGTGACGACGCGCAGCCTCGAGCGCTGGGGCTACACCGTGATCACCGCGCGCGACGGGCTCGAGGCGCTCGCGCTCGAGGCGCGGCACGGCGGCGTGATCGACCTGCTGCTGACCGACGTCGTCATGCCCGGCCTCGGCGGTCGCGCGCTCGCCGACCAGCTCAAGGCGCGGCGCCCGGGCATCGCGATCGTCTTCATGAGCGGCTACACCGACGACGAGGTCGTGCGCGAGGGCGTCAACGCCGGCGTCGACGCGTTCGTGCAGAAGCCGTTCACGCTGCGCGCGCTCGGCGATCGGCTGCGGGCGATCCTCGACGAGGCCGGCCGTGTGGCCGGGGCTTAGCCGATCGACGCCGTCGACTCGGGCGCGCGGCGCGGCAACCGCACCAGCACGCGCGTGCCGCGGCCGAGCTCGCTCGACACCTCGATCGCGCCGCCGTGCTCGACGACGACGCTCTGGCAGGTCGCGAGGCCCAGGCCGGTGCCGCTGCGCTTGGTCGTGAAGAACGGATCGAAGATGCGCGGCAGCGCCGACGGCGCGATGCCAGGCCCGTCGTCGGCGAACTCGATCGTCGCGCCGGCGTCGTCGAGCACCAGCGTGACCTCGACGTGGCGGCCGCCGCCGGCCGCGGCCTCGGCGCCGTTGCGCAGGAGGTTCCACATGACCTGGCGCAGCTTGGCCGGGTCCGCCGACATCGGCGCGGGCCCGGGGTTGGTCCACGCGATCGCGACCTCGCCGAAGCCCTTGTCCTGCTGGAACACCCGCACGGTCTCGTCGAGCAGCACGCCGAGGTCGAAGTCCACGACCTGGCGCGGCCGCGGGTTGGCGTAGTCGAGCAGCTCGGAGATGAGCCCGTTCAGGCGATCGATCTCGCGGGTCACGATCGCCATGAGCGCGCGATCGTCCTCGCTCGCGCGCGGCCCCTGGCCGAGCAGCTCGATCGATCCGGAGATCGACGCGAGCGGGTTGCGGATCTCGTGGGCGATGCCGGCGGCGAGCTGGCCGACGGTGGCCATGCGCTCCGCGCGGCGCACGTCGCGCTCCATCCGGCGCAGCTCGGTGAGGTCCTGGAAGTTGATCACGCGCCCGACGACC
>JAIOQA010000181.1 GCA_021413675.1 Deltaproteobacteria bacterium
ACCACCTCGGCGGGCGCGACCGGCAACGCCTCGGCGCCCCGGCGCGCGCGGCGCGCGGCGCCGACCGCGCGAACGGCGACCAGCGCGACGCCGGCGATCCACAGCGTCAGGCCGATCGCCGCGAGCCAGGCCAGCACGCCCGGCGCGCTCGCGACCGGCGCGGCCACGACCGGCCCGGTCGCCACCGGCAGCGCGCCACCCGCGGGGCCCGACGCGAACAACCGGGTCAGCGCATCCGAGAGCGAGAACGGCAGCGCCGGCCCGATCGGCAGCGCGAACTTCGCGAGCACGATCGCCCACAGCGCCGCGAGGGTCGCGGGGCGCGCGCGGCGCAGGAGCGTGATCGACAGCAGCCACGCGAGCGCCGCCAGCACGGTGCCGTGGATCAGCACCACGCCCAGCGTGCGCCACGCGGTCTCGGCCGCAGCGAGGAGGCCGCTCATCGCCGCCCCTTTTTACCGCGCGGCCTGGGCGCCGCAACCGGCGCGGCGACCTCGGCGTCGGCATCCGCTGGCACGGCTGCGGCGTCGTCACCGCCGTTGGCGCGGCGCTCGATCGCGCGCAGCTCGTCGAGCGACAGCGACTCGGCCTCGACCAGGTGCAGCACCATCGAGCCGGCCTCGCCGTCGAAGACGTCGCGGAGGAAGCCCTTGAGCCGCTCGCGCAGCACCGACTCGCGCCGGAACGCCGGCTGGTACACGAACGGCTCGCGCGTGCGATCGACCTCGACCGCGCCCTTGGTCGCGAGCCGGCCGAACAGCGTCATCACCGTCGTGTACGCGAGCTCCTCGCCCTGGGCCGCGAGCGCGGCGCGGGCCTCGGCGACGGTCGACCTGCGCAGGCGCCACAGCACCTTCATCAGGTTGAACTCGGCCGGGGTCAGTTCGGGGCAGCGGGATTCGCTCACGACAACGCTCGTTTGATTACTACACCTGTAGTTGCCGGTGCAAGCCCGTTCGTACAATCGGCCTCACCGCGCCGGCATTCCCGTGCGCGGCCGCACGCGCGATGGCGGTAACCGAGATCGCGATAAAATCGTCGCCATCACACGACTTGACGATGCCGCCCTGCGGCATAAGCCTTGGGAACCCATGGCTCGCGCGCGCGTGATCGGTCTGTCGTCCATCGCCCTCGTCGCCGCCACCACGGGTGCTGCGCTGGCCGAGCCTGTGAGCGGGCACCTGCTCGATGGCATCTCCTTGCAGCCGATCGTCGGCGCGACCGTCACCGGCCCGGGCGGCGCGACCGCGACCACCGACAAGGCCGGCGGCTTCGCGTTCCCCGATCTGCCCGCGGGCGAGCAGCCGCTGGCGGCCGCCGCCGCGGGCTACGAGGCCTCGACCGAGAACGTCACGATCCCCGAGGGCGGCACGACCGACGTGACGCTAGTCCTCTACAAGCCCGGCGCGACCGGCGAGCTGGTCGAGATCAAGGAGGACGCGCCGATCCCGCCGCCGCCCGGCAAGCAGGACCTGCGGCGCGAGGAGATCGCCAAGATCCCCGGCACCCGCGGCGACGCGCTGCAGTCGATCCGCAGCCTGCCCGGCGTGGCCCAGGCCGGCCCGCCCGGCATCATCGTGATCCGCGGCGCCGCGCCCCAGGACTCGCGCATCACGATCGACGGCGTCGACGTGCCGATCCTCTATCACTTCTTCGGGCTGCAGTCGGTGCTGCCGACGGAGTTCATCGACAACATCGAGTTCCTGCCCGGCGGCTTCGGCGCCGATCAGGGCCGCGCGATCGGCGGCGTCATCAACGTCACGACCCGCTCCGACGCGGTGAAGGACGCCGAGGGCTTCGCCGAGGTCTCGTTCATCAACGTCGCCGGCCTGGTCCAGGCGCCGCTGTCGAAGAAGCACAAGGTCCAGATGTCGGCGGCGATCCGCCGCTCGCTCATCGACTTCATCCTCCCGGCGGTGCTGCCGTCGTCGGTGAAGTTCACGACCGCGCCGACCTACTACGACGCGCAGCTGCGCGTCGACTGGCGGCCCAACGATCGCGATCGCCTGTCCCTGTTCGCGCTCGGCAGCTACGACCAGCTCGCGCTCATCACCGACACGGTCAACGCCAACGATCCATCGCTGTCGGGCGCCAAGTTCGAGAACGTCACCGAGTTCACGCGGCTGATCGCGACCTGGCAGCACGCCCACAACGGCTTCGACAACCGCCTCGTCGGCTCGATCGGCACCGGCGGGTTCCGCATCGACATCGGCACGAACTACCTCGACATCCACGACAAGCTCGCCGAGTTCCGCGACGACGTCGGCTACAAGGTGAGCGATCAGCTCAAGCTGCGCGCCGGCGCCGAGGCGCGCTACGACCTCAACAACGTCAACGTGAAGTTCCCCGGCCAGCCCGCCGAGGGTGAGCCGCCGCCGTCGAACTTCACGACGCTGCCGCTCATCACGTACATGAAGAAGGTCGACGCGAGCGTGTCGGGCGTCTACGTCGCCGCCGACCTCCGCCCGACCAAGCGCACGCTGTTCTCGCCGGGCGTGCGGCTCGATCACTACTATCACATCGACGCGTCCACCATCTCGCCGCGCATCCAGGTGAGCCAGGGCATCGGCAAGGACTGGACCGTGCGCGCCGCGCTCGGCAGCTACTCGCAGCCCCTCACGCAGGGCCAGTCGGTCCCGACCAACCTCGATCCCGAGCTCGCGACCCAGTACGTCGTCGGCGCCGAGTACGCGGTCCGCGATGGCATCACCGCCTCGGGCTCGGCGTTCTACAACGATCGCGAGCGCCTGGTCGTGCGCGACCCGACCGCGAAGGAAGTCGATCCGCTGAACGCCTACGTCAACCGCGGCTACGGCCGCTCGTTCGGCGCGGAGTTCCTCGTGCGCGGCCGTCTCGACAACTTCTTCGGCTGGCTGTCGTACACGGTGTCGCGCTCCGACCGGATCGCGGCGCCCGACGGGCCGCGCTACCTCTTCGACTTCGATCAGACCCACAACGTCATCGCGGTCGGCAGCTACACCCTCGGCAAGTGGCAGTTCGGCGGCCGCTGGCAGTACGCCTCCGGCTCGCCGACCACGCCGGTCCTCGGCTCGACCTACGTCTCCGACGCCAACGTCTTCATCCCGATCTACGGCGGGCTCAACACCGCGCGCATCGAGGCCGCGCACCAGCTCGACGTGCGCGTGGATCGCACGTGGAAGTTCAACGCGTGGTCGCTCGCGGCTTACCTCGACATCACGAACGTCTACGCCCACGCGCAGGTGCTCGGCTACAACTACAACTACGACTACAGCCAGCGCACGGCGACCAAGTCGCTGCCGATCCTCCCGGCGATCGGCGTGCGCGGCAGCTTCTGAGGAGCGATCGCGGCGGTTCGCGCTATCCTCCCGGCGATGGTGCAGCCCGCGAAGCGCGCGGCGTCGTACGACGACCTCCTCGCCCTGCCCGACCACGTCGTGGGCGAGCTGGTCGCGGGCGAGTTGCACGCGTCGCCGCGCCCGGCGGTGCCGCATGCCGCCGCCACCTCGGTGCTCGGCGAGGAGCTCGGTCCGCCGTTCCGGCGCGGGCGTGGCGGTCCGGGCGGCTGGGTCTTGCTGGACGAACCGGAGCTCCACCTCGGCGCCGATGTGCTGGTGCCGGACCTCGGCGGCTGGCGCCGGACCCGCATGCCCGAGATCCCGGCGACGGCGTACGTCACGATCGCGCCCGACTGGGTCTGCGAGATGCTGTCCCCATCGACGGCGCGGCTCGATCGCGGGCCGAAGCTGACCGTCTACACCCGCGAGCGCGTGCCTCACGTCTGGTTCATCGATCCGCTCGCGCAGACGCTCGAGGTGCTGCGCCTCGACGGCGAGACCTACCGCTTGGTGCTGACCGCGACCGCGAGCGACCGGGTCCGCGCCGAGCCGTTCGAGGCGATCGAGCTCGACCTCGCGCTGCTCTGGGCGCGATAGCGCATCGACGGCGGATGGTGAGCGCGGCCGCTACCTGGAGGGCGCGCACTCGTGGTTGACCCGGTACTCGTCCGATCGCCCCCGGAGTTCCCGCGCGCGGGCCGCGCACGGTTCCAGCGCGCGAAAGCACTCCGTCCGGTCCCCCTCCACGCACATCCGCCGCGAGTCGGGACCATCCGCGGCGAACAGCGGGCCACCGGTGAACGCCACCGTCCCGACCCAGGTCTACTTCCCGGCCGGTGTCTCGATCACCACGTAGACGTGGGCAGCGCCCGGGCTCGCGGGTTTCAGCACAGGGCCTGACCCGACACGCTCGCTCAGCGCCTCGGGAACGCACCACTGGTTCAGCGATGCGCCCGGGGCGATGGGCGTCGGGGGCTGCTCGCGATCGTCGTGAATTCGCCGGGTGATCGTGACATTCACGCCCGTGCGCGGATGACTTCGCCAAGATCTGCCAGCGGCGAAAAATCGACCGCTGTCGCATGACGGATCGCCCGCGGCGTCCGTCGGGTGATGATGTGCACGCCTCCGCTCGCCGCCCCGCCATGGACGCCCCGCCCTCGCCGCCCGCGTCGCCCGACGACGATCTCGAGCGCTGGATCGCGCCCGCCGCGGCCGGCGATGACCACGCGTGGCAGGCCTTGGGGAAGCGGCTGCAGCCGAAGCTGGCGCAGCAGCTGGCGCGCCCGGAGTTCCTCGGGCTGCGCGAACGCGACGAGGATCGCCGAAAACGCCGAGTACGTCGACCGGCGGCGCGACGCCGCGGCCAGCGCCAACGGCGCGTGGATCGCGCTCGATCCGCTGCCGGCCTCGAGCGTCATGCCGGGCGAGCGGCCGCCGGTGACCGCGATCCAGACCGCGCGCGAGCTGCTCGCGTACGCCGAGGGCGCGCTGACCGGGCCGCAGCGCCGCGCGCTCGCGCAGTGGATCCAGGGCGACAGCCACGACGAGATCGCGCGCGACGTGGGGTTCGCCGATGGCGCCGAGGCCGCGAAGGTCGTGCGCGCCGCGATCGAGCGCCTGCGCCGCGAGTTTCGCGGAACGCCTGACGGGTCCGGAGGCGACCGATGAGCTGCCCCAACCTCGACTCGATCGCCGATGCGCTGGCGGGCTCGCGCGGCGGCGAGATCGCCGATCACATCGGCAGCTGCGCCGCGTGCCGCGCCGCGGTCGAGCTGATGGTGCTGCGCGCCGAGGCCAGCGCGCGCGCGGGCTGCGAGCGCGCCGAGCTGTTGCTGGCGCTCGCCGACGACGGCGGGCTCGGCGCCCGCGATCGCGCGGTGCTCGACGCGCACCTGGCGACCTGCCCCGCCTGCGCGGCGCTGGTCGAGCCCGCCGCGCCGCCGGCGCCGCCGGCCGCGATGGCGCTGCCGTCGATCGATCCAGCGGCCTACGATCTCGGGCCCGAGATCGCGCGCGGCGGCATGGGCCGCATCCGCGCGGCGCACGATCGCCGCATCGGCCGCCCGGTGGTGGTGAAGGAGCTGATCGACAAGTCGCCCGCGCTCGCCGCGCGCTTCGAGCGCGAGGCCCGGGTCACCGCGCGGCTCCAGCACCCGGGCATCGTGCCGATCTACGAGATCTCCTGCCCGCGCTCGTCACCGCCGCCGAGGCGGTCGCGTTCGCCCACGGCCGAGGCATCGTCCATCGCGACCTCACGCCGGCCAACATCGTCGTCGGCGACTACGGCGAGACCGTGGTCATCGACTGGGGCCTCGCCAAGGAGCTCGACGCCGCGGTGAGCGATGACGCGCCCGCCGATGTCCGGACGCCGGACACCGCGACTGACGTGACGCTCGCGCCCGACGACCACAGCCTCGCCGGCGCGATCGATCACGTCGCGGCGGGCGCGACCGCGGGCTCCAGCGATCGCGTGCTCACCCGCCCCGGCGACATCCTCGGCACCGCGGCGTACATGCCGCCCGAGCAGGCCGCCGGCGCCTCGGTCGATCGGCGCGCCGATGTCTACGCGCTCGGCGCGCTGCTCTACAACCTGCTCGCCGGCGCCACGCCGTACCAGGGCTCGACTGCCGAGATCCTCGTCCAGCTCCGCGCCGGTGCGCCGCTCGCCACCACGCCCGACCTCGAGGGCGCGCCGCGCGATCTGGTGAGCATCGCGCGCAAGGCGATGGCCCGCGTCCCCGCGGATCGCTACGCCGACGCCGCCGCGTTCGTCGCCGAGCTGCGCCGCTTCACCGCCGGCCAGGTCGTCGGCGCGCACCAGTACTCGACGGGCGAGGCGCTGCGCCGGTGGTTCCGGAAGCACCGGGTGCTCGCCGCGGCGATGATCGCGGGCGTGGCCGCAGGCGCGATCGCCGTGGCCGCGATCCTCGACGCCCGCGACGCCGCTCTCGAGGAGCGGCATCGCACCGAGTTCCTGCTCGCGCGGGTGCGCGCGGATGAAGGCAATCACCTGCTCGCGACCGGTCACACGTGGCTGGCAGCGCTCGAGCTCGCCGATGCGGTGCGCCTCGGCGCGGACACCCCGGGCATCCGGCGATCGCTGGCCGAGGCCATGCGCGGCATCGACAGCATGATCGTCCACACGCCGCACACGCCGCGGCGCGAGTACGCCGGCGGCCCGACCCAGTTCGATGCGATCGCCGGCGCGGCCTTCAGCCCGGACGGGCGCGCGCTGGTCGTGTCGACCTACGAGGGCTTCGACATCTACGCGACCGCCGACGGGCGACCGCTCGCATCCGGAACGCGTCCCGAGGCGTGGGCGACCGAGACGCCACGCGA
Source organism: Deltaproteobacteria bacterium (assembly GCA_021413675.1). GTDB lineage: Bacteria > Myxococcota_A > Polyangia > Haliangiales > Haliangiaceae > JAIOQA01. Next base: position 6,657 of record JAIOQA010000181.1, read on the forward strand.
TGGCAACCGCCGGCCCGCCGGGAAGGTCCGGTACACACCCGATGGTCGCTACCTGGTCAACAACGAGGCGTGGCCAGCGATCCGAGCCGGGGTCTGGGATGCGGCGACCGGCGAACTCCTGGTCGCGCGTATGGCGCCGGACGGCTACCACTTCACCGGCACCCGCAGCGCCGACGGCATGATCGCCGAGCTGGGGCGAGGCAACGACGGGCCCGCGGTCGGCGCGCTCGACCTGCGGAGCGACACGGTGATCGCCGCGTCGGCTGACATCTTGACGTTCCCCGCGCCGACCGAGCTCGCCCCGCGGTGCGACCCCGCCAGCCTCACGGGCGAGCTCGCGGAGGCGGCCAGCGCCGGCCGCTGCGGCCGCTCGCTCGATGGCCGGACCGTCGCGACGCTGGCGCGCGGCGAGCTCGCGCTCTGGGACGCGGCGACGGGCGCACGCCTGCAGACCACCCCACTCCGGGCGGCGACGACCACGCCGGTGTTCGTCGATCACGACCGACACCTGTTCCTGTCGTACCCGCGCGAGATCGGCGGCGGTGACCTGCAGGTCACGGGGCGGGTCGAGATCCGCGATCTGCAGACCGGCGAGCTCATCGACGAGCTTCAGGGCAACGCGGTGGCGCTCAGCGCCGATCGGCTCCGCGTCGCGGTGCAACCGGCGCAGCGCGGCGTGGTGGTGGCCGCGCTCGATCGCGAGCCGGCACTCGCGACGTTCGATCGCGCGGCGCACGGCCTGGACCGCACGCTCGCGGTCAACACCAAGGGCACGACGATCGTCGGCGTGGTCGCCGACGGCACGCTGCGCGCCTTCGATCTCCTCGACGGGCGCGCTCGATCACTGCCCGTGCTGCGGGAGCCCGCGGCGATGTCGCGCGATGGCCGCCGCCTGATCGGGACGCGCGCCGACGGGGCCCTCGACGTCGTCGAGATCGCCACGGGGTTGGTGGTCCGCATGATCGCGCCGTCATCCCACGCCCCGGTCCAGGCGGTGGCGCTCGATCCCACCGGCGACACCGCGCTCGTCCTTCACACCGACGCGATCTCCGATGTCTGGTCCATCGCCACGGGCGGACACACGCAGTTCTCCGACACCCACGCCGACCACCACGTCGGCAGCGAGAACATCCTGGCGTGCCATCGCACCGGCGGGCGCCCCCGCTACGACCTCGTGACGAAGTTCGAAGACGAGGTCGATCCCACTCCCCCGCACTGCGAGACCGCCACCGATGACGCCGCGGTCGCGGTGCAGGCACCTGCCCGCTTTCACCACCTCGACATCCGCGGCGCCAAGGTCTACGTCGAGGAAGTGACGATCGACGGCTACCAGCTCGAGGCACGCACGCCGAGCTTCTGGACCAACGTGGCGGTCGACCTCCCGGCCCCACCGATCCGGATCGCCGCGACGAGGGACCTCGTCGCGAGCGGGGTCGCGACCTGGACGCTGCACGGTGCCGAGGTCGGGCGGCGACGCCAGCTCGCGGCGCCGGAGCGCGAGGTCTGGTTCACGCCGGACCGGAAGCGCCTGGTCATCGTCGACGCCCTCGGCAACGTGTCGGTGTGGGATCAGCATCTCGAGACTCGCACCGGCGACGAGCTCGTCGCCGCGCTGCGGGCGCGGATCGGGCTCGAGATCGTGGACGGCATGATCCTCGCCGACGAGCCGGAGGACGAGCGCGCGCACTGGCGCACCGCGACCGCCCGCGGCTGGTCAAGCATCTCGCCCGCGGTGCCCTGACCCGCTCTAGAAGAACCGCTTCCGGTACTTCCAGTACCGCCGCGCCTTGCGGTGCGCGAGCTCGCCGCTCAGCCGCTGCTCTGGCCACACCGACGGCGGCGTGTTCAAGACCTCGCGGATCGTCCGCTCGAACAGCGCCTGGTCGCGCGTGTTGACCGCGTAGAAGCGCGCGAGCATCACCTTCGCGAGCAGGAGCTTGCCGCCGGTGAGCGCCAGCGCACGCTCGAGGTGGGCCTTGCCGCGCGCGGGGTCGCCGCCGATGGCCGCCGAGCGCGAGGCATAGATGATGCCGAGCACGACGTGGCCCGAGCCGTGATCGAGGCCGTCGTCGAGCGCGACCGCGCGCTCGAGGATCGCGGTCGCGCGGGGCAACAGCGCGGTCAGGCGCTGATCCGCGGCGTCGATGCCGATCGACGCCGCGACCGCGGTGCCGAGCCAGTACAGCATCGCCGCGTCGCCCCGACCCGCGCCGCGCAACATCGCGGCCGCGCGCGCGTCATCGACATCCAGGACTCCCGCGAACCGCGGGCCGAGCCACTCGAGCGCAAGAGTTGCGCAGCGACCGAGGAGGGTTCTGCCATCAGCGGCCAGCGCCCGCGCGTCCTCGGCGCGCCCGGCGAGCGTAGCCTCCTCCCAGTGATCCTGGACGAAGCCCGCCCCGAGCCCGCAGGTCGCCTGCGCGAGCAGCGGCAGCAGCCGCCGATCGCCGCCATACGCCACGTAGAAGCCCTCGAGCTGCAAGAGGCCCGCGGGCGCCGCGGCCTCGACGAGATCCGGGTCGTCGTCGGCCTCGATGGCGGGCGTGGTCCGCGCCACGAGCGCGATGGTCTGACCGGCGATCGCGCGATCGAGGCAGCCGCCCAGAAGCAGCGCGACCAGCGCGACCAGCGCGAACGAGCGTCGCATCGATCCCCTGTGCCACCCCGCTCGATCCCCGTCAACGCACCGCGCCACGAATTCGTTCAGCAAGGCGTAACCGTCGACGCGAAACGGTCGTCCTAGTCCGGTGCCGGGTGATTTCGACTACGCGCTCGTCGGCGGCGGCCTGCAGAACGGGCTGATCGCGCTGGCCGTGCGCGCGCACCAGCCCGACGCGCGCATCGCGATCATCGAGCGCGCCCCGGCGCTGGCCGGCAACCACACCTGGTGCTTCCACGACAGCGATCTGCCGCCCGCGATGGCGGCGTGGCTCGCGCCCGCGATCACCGCGCGCTGGATCGGTCACGACGTCGCGTTCCCGGGCCACCGCCGGGCGCTGGCCGGCGGCTACGCCTGCGTCGCCGCCGAGGACCTCGCGACCGCGGTCACCGCCGCGCTCGATCAGCCGGGCTCGGCGCTGCGCACGCGCACCTCCGCCGAGACCATCGCCGCCGATCACGTTGTTGTCCGGAACCCGGACAACACCACCGAGACCATCCGCGCGAGCGCGGTGATCGCCGCGCGCGGCCCCGACGCCGCGGCGCTCGACGCCGCGACCGGCTGGCAGAAGTTCCTCGGCCAGGAGGTGCGCACCACCGGGCCCCACGGGCTGGTGCGGCCGATGCTGATGGACGCGACCGTGCCCCAGGTCGACGGCTTCCGCTTCGTCTACGTCCTGCCGCTCGCGCCCGATCGGCTGCTGATCGAGGACACCTATTTCAGCGACAGCGCGCACCTCGATGCCGCGCACCTGCGCGGCGAGATCGGGCGCTACGCGCTGGCCCACGGCTGGCCGATCGCGGAGGTCCTGCGCGAGGAGACCGGCGTCTTGCCCTTGCCCTGGCGCATGCCCGACGATCTCCCGGCCGCGGCCGCGCCGCTGGTCGCGGGCTACGCCGGCGGCTGGTTCCATCCGGTGACCGGCTACTCGTTCCCGATCGCCGCGCGGGTCGCCGCTCACGTCGCCGCGCGCCCGGCCGCGGACCTGCACGGCGCTGACCGCGGCGCGCTCGACGATCTCGCGCGCCAGCAGCGCAAGCAGCTCGGCTTCGCGCTGCGCCTCAACTGGATGCTGTTCCGCTGGTTCCCGCCCGACCAGCGCTACCACGTGCTCGAGCGGTTCTACCGGCTGCCGGAGGCCACGATCCGGCGGTTCTACGCGCTCGAGCTCACCGCGTTCGATCGCGCCCGGATCCTGATCGGGCGGCCGCCGCGCGGCATGTCGTGGCGCGCCGCACTTGCCCTTGGGGAGGCTCGATGAGTCCCGTCGCCGTCACCGATCGCTTCGCCCGCACCCCGCCGCTGTGCGCGGCGCTCGACGACGCCCTCGCCCCCGACGGCACGTGCCCGCTCGACGGCGCGGTGCCCGCCTCGGTGTGGCGCCGCGCGCTCGCCGGCCCCGCCGCCGAGTTCCTGGCCCGCCCCGGCAAGGCGCTGCGCGCGCGGATCGTGCGCGCCGGCTACGCCCTCGGCGGCGGCAAAGGCGAGCTGCCCGAGGCGCTCGCCCTCGCGGTCGAGATCCTCCACGCCGGCTCGCTGATCATCGACGACATCCAGGACCAGGCCGAGCACCGCCGCGGCGCGCCCGCGCTGCACCACCTGATCGGCACGCCGCTCGCGATCAACACCGGCTCGTGGATGTACTTCTGGGCGCTGGCCGAGCTCGGCGAGGCCGGGCTGCCGCCGGCGGTCGAGCTCGCGGTGCACCGGGCCGCGATCACCACGCTCGCGCGCTGTCACCAGGGCCAGGCGCTCGATCTCGCGACCCGCATCGGCGACGTCGACGCGCAGGACGTGACCGCGGTCGTCGACGCGACCACGCGGCTCAAGACCGGCACGCTCTGCCAGTTCGCCGCCGAGCTCGGCGCGCGCGCTGCCGGCGCCGAGCCGGCCCGCCAGGCCGCGATCGGCGGGTTCGGCATGGCCATGGGCAAGGCGCTGCAGATGCTCGACGACCTGGGCTCGCTGACCGCGCCGTCGCGGCGCGAGAAGGGCCGCGAGGATCTGCGCGGCGGCCGACCGACCTGGCCGTGGGCGTGGCTGGCCGAGGCCGGCGCGCCGTTCGCGTGGGCGCGGCTGGTCGCGATGTCGCGCGCGGTCGCGGCCGGCGGCAGCGACGTCGACGCGCTCGCCGACGAGCTGGCCGACGAGGTCGAGGAGCTCGGCCGGCAGCGGGTCCGCGCCGCGCTCGACGCCGCCATCACGAACCTGCGCGACGCGGTCGGCCCCGGCCCCGCGGTCGACGCGCTCGACGACGATCTCCGGGCCATGGAGGCCAGCTATGGGTGACGCATCTCGTCCGCTCCGCGCCGCGGTGATCGGCTCCGGCTTCGGCGGCCTCGCCGCCGCGATCCGCCTCGCCACTGCGGGCGTCAAGGTCACGGTGTTCGAGGCCCGCGACAAGCCCGGCGGCCGGGCCTACGTGTACAAGGACGGCGACTACACCTTCGACGCCGGCCCGACGGTCATCACCGCGCCGCACTGCCTCGAGGACCTCTTCACCGAGGCCGGCAAGCGCATGCGCGACTACGTCGAGCTGCTGCCGGTCACGCCGTTCTACCAGCTGTACTGGACCGCCGACGGCGATCGCTTCGACTACGATGGCGACGGCGACCGCATGCTCGCGCAGATCCAGGCGCGCAACCCCAAGGACGCCGCGGGCTACCAGCGCTTCGTCGAGTACTCGAAGAAGGTCTTCGACACCGGCTACACCGACCTCGCGCACGAGCCGTTCCTGAAGTTCACCGACATGGTGAAGGTCGCGCCCAAGCTCGCGATGCTCCGCGCCGATCGCTCGGTCTACAAGACCGTCTCGAAGTTCGTGAAGGACGAGCACGTCCGCGAGGCGCTGTCGTTCCACTCGCTGCTCGTCGGCGGCAACCCGTTCGAGACCTCGTCGATCTACACGCTCATCCACTACCTCGAGCGCAAGTGGGGCGTGTTCTTCCCGCGCGGCGGCACGGGCGCCCTGGTCGCCGGCCTGGTCAAGCTCCTCGGCGAGCTGGGCGGCGAGCTGCGCCTGGATGCGCCGGTCCGGTCGATCAAGGTCGACGACAGCGGCGCCAAGGCCATCCACCGCGTGACCACCGACGCCCACGCCGACGAGGCGTTCGACATGGTCGTGTCCAACGCCGACATCCACCACACGTACAGCAAGCTGTACGCGGGCGACGCGCGCGCGGCCAAGCGCACGAAGAAGCTCGAGCGCATGGACTGGTCGATGTCGCTCTACGTCCTCTACTTCGGGACCGACAAGAGCTACGCCGGCGACATCGCGCACCACACCGTCGTGTTCGGGCCGCGCTACCGCGGCCTGCTCGACGACATCTTCCACGGCCACACCCTCGCCGACGACTTCAGCCTGTACCTGCACGCGCCGCACGTCACCGATCCGTCGCTCGCGCCCGCCGGCGGCGGCGCGTTCTACGTGCTGTCGCCGGTGCCGCACCTCGGCAACGCCGACCTCGACTGGAACGCCATCGGCCACGGCTACGGCGATCGCATCCTCGAGGCGCTCGAGCCGCTCTTGCCCGACGTCCGCAAGCACGTGGTCACGCGCCGCCACATCACGCCGGTCGACTTCCGCGATCAGCTCGCGGCCTACCAGGGCTCGGCGTTCTCGTGCGCACCCACGCTCACCCAGAGCGCGTACTTCCGGCCGCACAACAAAGACCCCAAGATCCCGGGCCTCTACCTGGTCGGCGCGGGCACCCACCCGGGCGCGGGCGTGCCCGGCGTGGTCAACGGCGCGCGCGCGACGGTGAAGTGCATCGCGCGCGACTTCGGGCTCGAGGTCGCCGCGGACACGCGGTTGCTGACCGCCGAGGCGACGACGTGACGTCCACCGCCCTGGTCGCGGCCGGCCCCGCCGCCCAGGCCCGGGCGACGATCGCGGTCCACTCGAAGAGCTTCGCGCTCGCGACCGCGATCCTCGGCCGCCGGCTGCGCGATCAGACCTCGGTCGTGTACACGTGGTGCCGCCGCGCCGACGACGCGGTCGACCTCGCGGGCAGCCGCGAGGAGGCCCAGGCCGCGCTCGCCGACCAGCGCGCCGAGCTCGCCGCGGCCTACGCCGGCACCGCGACCGATCCGGTGCTGGCCGCGTTCGGCGAGGTCGCACGCGCCCGCGCGATGCCGCGCGCGTACCCCGAGGAGCTGCTCGCGGGCATGGCGATGGACGTCGACGACACCCGCTACGCCACGACCGACGAGCTCTTGCGCTACTGCTGGCGCGCCGCAGGCGTCGTCGGCCTGATGATGACCCACGTGTTCGGCGTGAAGGACGATCGCGCCCTCCCTTACGCCGCGCACCTCGGCATCGCGATGCAGCTCACCAACGTCTGCCGCGACGTCGCCGAGGACTGGGCGCGCGGCCGCCTCTACCTGCCCGACGACCTGCTCGCCGCGCATGGCGCGCCTGGACTGGCCGATCAGCTCGGCGAGCCGTTGCCCGACGCCGCGCGCGCGCCGATCGCCGCGGTCGTCGAGGACTTGCTCGCGCTCGCCGATCGCTACTATCGCTCGGGCGATCGCGGCATCCGCGATCTGCCGTGGCGCGCCGCGCTCGCGGTCCGCGCCGCGCGCCGGGTCTACGCGGCGATCGGCCGGCGCATCGCCGCCCAGCGCCACGACGTCACCGCCGGCCGCGCCTTCGTCTCGCGCAACGCCAAGCTCGCGCATGTCGGGGCCGCGCTCGCGCGCTCCGCCGTCGACGCGCCGGTCCGCGCCGGCCGTGCGATGGTCGGGGCCCGCGCCCGCGTGCCCGCCCGAACCCTGGAGTTCGTCGATGTCCCCCGCCCGTGACACCACCGCCGCCGTGATCCCCGAGCGCGCGCCGATCGCCGCGCGCTCCAAGAACGCGTTCCTGATCTACGTCGGGCGCATCCGCGAGTTCGATCGCACCGACTGGAAGGTCTACATCGCCTGGATCGGCATGATGCTCGGGCTCTGCGCCTCGACCGGCGCGTTCCTGCTGTACGGCCGCGCGCACGGCGTGACCTGGCCGCCCGAGGCCTGGCTGGTGCCGGTCGGCGCGATCGTGTTCTCGACCGCGATCGCGATCGACACGATCGGCCATCGCACGATCTACAAGGAGGCGCTCAAGGGCGGCGAGCAGCTGGTCCACCACATCACGATCGTCTGCGGCGTGACCAGCTGCGTGCTGCTGGTGCTCGCCTACCGCTACACCGGCTGCGCGATCCCGGCGCTCGTGTTCACGATCATGTCGTTCGTGTACAGCCTCGTCGACGAGGTCTTCCACTGGCGGCGCTACATCAGCGACAAGGCCGACCACGTCGAGATGTGGAGCCACGTCGGCATCTTCATCGGCCACGGCATCATGATGCTGGGCTGGTGGAGCTTCTATCACCAGGGCTATCCCGGCGTGCGCGAGGCGCTCGCGGCGATGGGCGGGTGAATCGATGAGCCCGCTCGAGCTCGCCGTCGTCATCAGCAGCGCCGTGGTCGCGACCGCGACCGTCGTCGGCGCCGCGATCTGGACCTGGCGCCTGGGGCCGCTCGCGCGCCGGACCGCGACGCCGCTCGACCGCGGCGCGCGGCCGTGGCCGCGGGTCTCGATCATCGTGCCGGCGCGCAACGAGGAGGACAACCTGCCGGCGCTGCTCGCGTCGCTGAAAGCGCTCGATCCCGCGCCGCACGAGATCATCATCGTCGACGATCACTCGACCGACGCGACCGGCGCGATCGCGCGCGCCGCCGGCGTGCGGGTCACGACGCCCGAGCCGCTGCCGCCGGGCTGGATGGGCAAGCCGTGGGCGTGCAAGCACGGCGCCTCGGTCGCGACCGGCGACCTCCTGCTGTTCACCGACGCCGACACCGTGCACGCGCCGGGCTCGCTGGCGCGCGCGGTCGCGACCCTCGAGGCCGAGCAGGCCGACCTGGTGTCGGCGGTGCCGTCGCACCTCGCGGTGCGGCCGTGGGAGCGCGCGCAGGGCGCGTATCAGCTCATGCTCCTGGTCGCGTGCCGGGCCGGCGCCGACACCTCCGGCGACACCGGCGCGCGGCGGTTCGCGATCGGCCAGTACCTGATGTTCCGGCGCGAGGCCTATGATCGGATTGGCGGCCACGATGGCGCGCGCGATCGGGTCGCCGAGGATCTCGAGCTCGCGCGCATGATCACCGCGCGCGGCGGGCGCTACGCGCTCGCGGTCGCGCCCGATCTGGTCGCGGTCCGCATGTACCCCGAGGGCCCGCGCTCGTTCGTGCGCGGCTGGCGGCGCAGCTTCCGCGACGGCATGGAGTCCGCAGGCAAGGGCGGCGTCGCCGAGATGATCGCCGTCGTCGGCTGGCTGTGCGGCGTGCCGCTGGCGGCGCTGGGCAGCGCGATCGTCGGGCCCCTGTGGCTGACGCTGGCCTGGCTCGGGGTCGCGCTCGCGACCGGGGCCGAGGTCGCGCGCCGGCAGCGCCTGGTCGGGCGGCTGCCGTGGTGGGGCGCGTTCGCGTACCCGGTCGCGGCCGCGGCCTTCGTGTTCATCTCGGTCGCGGCGGCGATCGATCACGCGCGGCGCAAGCCGATCCACTGGCGCGGCCGGGCGATCGCGCCCATCGCGCCGCCGCCCGAGCGGTCGACGGAGGCGCGGTGAGGCGCGCGCTCACGAGCCTCGTCCTCGCGCTCGCCGCCTGCGGGCACGCGCCGCCGCCCGCGGCGCCGGTCATCGCCGCGCCCGTGCCCGCCGATGATGGCATCGAGGTCCTCGAGTTGACCGCGCAGCCCGCGCTCGCACGCGAGATCCGCGCCCAGCCGGCGGCGCTGGCAGACGAGCTCGGCGGCGCGATCTTCGGGCTCATCGCCACCGCCAAGCTCAGCGGCGCCGACCCGGCGGGCCCGCCGTTCGCGCGCTACGAATCGCGCGGCACCGCCGCCGATCCGACGATGGTCGTGCTCGCCGGGCTGCCCATCGTCCGGGCGCCGGACACGCTGCCCGAGGGCGCGACGGTGATCGAGCTACCCGCCGGGCCGGCCGCGGCGATCGTCCACGTCGGGCGCCACGAGGATCTCGGCCAGGCCCACGCCGCGCTCGACGCGTGGCTGGTGGCGCACCACCGCCAGGCCGCGGGCCCGCGCTGGGAGGTGTTCCTCACCAACCCGATGACCACGCCGGATCCCGCGCAGCAGCGGACCAAGGTGTTCGCGCCGCTCGCACCCGAGGCGAGACCGTGACCACCGCGGTCGACGAACGCGCCTCCACCGCGCTGGTCGCCCCGACGCCGGTCGCGGTCGCGCCCAACCGCTGGCGCCTGCTGTACAGCCCCTGGGCCTGGCGCCAGTGGATCCGCTGGAAGAGCGAGGTCATCCGCACGGCCCACACCGAGCGCGTCTACGCCCAGCTCGCGCCGCACATCCCCGACGCGAGCCGCGTGCTCGACGTCGGCGCGTGGGACGGCCGCCTCGGCCGCCTGCTCCGCGATCGCAAGCGCTGCGACGTCATCCTCACCGACGTCGTCGACAAGAACGCGACCGACCTGCCGCTCCGCGTGTTCGACGGCACGACCCTGCCGCTCGACGATGGCACGCGCGATGTCGTGCTGTTCGTGTACGTGCTCCACCACGCCGCTGACGACCTCGCGCTCCTGCGCGAGGCCCGGCGGGTCTGCGCGGCCGGTGGCCGGGTGGTGGTCGCCGAGGATCAGGTCGAGACCCGCCGGGAGCGGATCATCACGATCGGCTTCCACGTCTGGCTGTTCACGGTGACGCTCATGGGCTGGCGCGGCCAGTTCCGGCGCGCGGAGGCCTGGCGCGCGCGCTTCGCCGAGGCCGGGCTCACCGTCGACGAGGTGGTGCCGCTGGGCGCTCCCGGCCGGCTCTGGCCGAAGAACATGCTGCTGATCGCGCGGCGGTAGGCACGATCGGGCAACGCGCGACCCGACGATGGCGGTTGATCAAAACCCGCCGTGGCGGCCATGTAGCGGGTGATGACCACCGCGCGAATCTCACTCCTCCTGTTGTTGGTGCTGGCGGCGTGTCCAGGAGGAGGCGGTGGCGGCGATCCCGACGCCCGGGATCCGGACGCCCGCGCTCCCGATGCCAGCGTCGACGCGGTGCCCGGCGGCGCCGTGCTGCAGGTCCTCGAGGACCTCACGGCCTGGGACTTCGGCGACGTCGCAGTCGATCAGCAGAGCGTCGCGCTCGCGCTCACGATCACCAACGCCGGCCCCGGCGCCTCGGGCACCCTCGCGGTCACGCTCACCGGCCCCGACGCGGCGGCGTTCGTGCTCGACCCCACCACCGACTGTGACGGCGGCATCGTGCTGGCGCCCGGCGCGAACTGCGCGGTGCGCGTGCGGTTCGCGCCGACCGCCCTCGGGGCTCGCACCGCGACCCTCACGATCGATGCCGGCGGCGGCGCGCAGGTCGCGGTCGCGCTCACCGGCACCGGCGTGGCCTCGATGGTCGACATCTCGCCCGCGCCGGTGGCGATCGGCGCCGTGCACGCCGGCGGCGCCGGCGCGACGGCGGTCGCGACGGTCTCCAACACCGGCACCGCGGCCGCGGCGATCACCTCGGTGACCGTCACCGGCGCGGCCTTCACGCTCGACGCCACGACCTGCGGCGCGACGCTCGCCGCGGGCACGACGTGCACCGCGACGGTGCGGTTCGCGCCGACCGCGATCGGCGCGGCCAGCGGCGACCTCGCGATCGTCACCGATCGCGGCACCGCGACCGCCGCGCTCTCCGGCACCGGCACCGGCGCGATCAACGTCAGCAAGTCCAGCGTCTCCGGCGGCACCGGCACGATCACGTCGGCGCCCGCGGGCATCGCGTGCGGCGCGACCTGCAGCGGCCTCTTCGGCGAGATGGTCGTCCTGACCGCCGAGCCCGACGCGAACACCACCTTCACCGGCTGGTCGGGCGCCTGCACCGGCACCGGGCCGTGCGTCCTCCAGCCGACCGTCGCCGACCAGACCGCGACCGCGACCTTCACCGGCCAGCGCGTGCTGACGATCGCCGCCGCCGGCGCGGCGACCGGCGCGGTCTACGTCGATGGCGTGGTCTGCGCCCTGCCCTGCACCCGCGCGGTCAGCGTCGGCACCGCCGTCCACCTCGACGCGATCAGCCCATCCGCGTTCACCGGCTGGTCGGGCGCGTGCACCGGCGCGGACATGGCGTGCGACGTCACCGTGAACGCGAACGTCACCGCGACCGCGACCTTCGCCCTCGACCCCGGCGAGCTGTGGGCCGCGACCATCCCGGGCGCCGCGCTCGAGCGCACCGCGATCGCCAGCGACGGCGCGATCCTCGTCGCCGGCCACGATGCCGCGACGCACGAGCTCGTGGTCGCGCGCTACACCACCGCCGGCGTGCGCAGCTGGCTCGTCCGCTTCCAGTCCGTCGCGTTCGGCAGCACCGTCGGCATGGTCGCCGACGGCGCCGGCGGCGCGGTCGTCCTCGACTACCAGCCGATCACCCCCGGCGCGTTCGCCAACGTCACCGTGCGCGACGTGTCGGCCACCGGCACGACGACGTGGTCGGACTCCGTGCCCACCGCACGCTGGTACGGCGCCAGCTTCGCGAAGCTCGGCGATGCCGCCCACGCCACCGCCGCGGGCGGCGTGGTGATCGCGCTCGAGACCGCGACCGGCGGCCTGGTGCGCAGCTACGACGCGATCGGCACCGCGCTCTGGTCGGCCACCACCACCGCCGCGCCCTATGACGTCGCGGTGTCGTCGACCGGCGTGGTCCACGTACTCATCGAGGACGGCGGCACGTACAAGACCCTCGCGCGCTGGTCGTCGGCTGGCGCCGCGCAGACGAACCTGGTGGTGCAATCGCCGGGATCGAACGGCACCTTCTACGACACCCTCGCGATCGACGCGAGCGATCGCCTGCTGATGACCGCGGTGCCATCGCCCGACACCTACGCGCTGCGCGCGATCTCGCTCGCCGGGGCGACCGCGTGGACCACGCCCGAGGCCTCGCGCTACGACGGCGCGGGCGTGGTGGCCCTGCCCGGCGCCGGCGCGCTGGTGCTCGCGGTCTACGGCACGACGCCCTCGACCTTCGCGCTCGCGAAGTACGCGAGCACCGGCAGCCAGACCTGGGAGCGCACGGTCTTCCGGCCGGGCTCGGCGACGACCACCGCGATCGACGCGCTGTTCGCGCGCTCGACCGCGGGCAACGCCGCGGGCAACGCGGTCGTGGTCGGCGACTGGATGACCGCGCCCGCCGGCGGCGCGACCAGCCACGACGGGTTCGTCCGCTACTACGCGCCGTGATCAGCGCGCGACCGGCACGAGCCGGTGGGTGTGGCCGATCTCGCGCTCGCGCTCGCAGCGCTTCGAGCGATCCGCGCACGTGATGCGCAGCTGGCCGGCGTCGTCGGGAGCGCGGAAGCGCTCGTAGGCCGCGAGCGCGGCGTCGGCGTCGGGCGCGTTCAGGCCGCGCAGCGCGACCGCCTGGCTGCGCAGCAGATCGGCGTCGCGCGGGGCGATCGCCAGGCCGGCCTGGGCCGCGGCCAGCGCGCCGCGGTCGTCGCCGGTCGAGCCGAGCACGCGCGCGAGCATGACCCACATCGCGGTCGAGCCCGGCGCCTTCTCGGTGGCGCGGCGCGCCGGCGCGATCGCCTCCTGCCAGCGCCACACCCGGGCGAGCGCATCGGCGGCGATCGCGTCGAGCACCGCCGGGGCCTTGGGCAGGCGCGCCCTGGCGCGCTCGACCAGCGCGAGCGCGTCGTCGGTGCGGCCCTGCTTGCCCGCGACCCACGCCAGCTGGACCTCGATCATCGCGCGCGGCCGCTCGCCCTCGGGGCCGGCCGGGGTGATCGCCTGCGCGGCCTCGAGCACGAGCCGCGCCTCGTCGAGGCGCTCCTGGACCTGGCCGACCAGCGCCATGCCGAGCTCGTACTCGCGCTCCCACAGCGGCCGCGCGCTCGACGCGGTGACGTTGCCGCCGCCGAGGACCACGACCGCCTCGCCGAGCTCGGTGATCGGCTGCGGCGTGCACGGATCCGGCGCGACGCTGCGCGCGCCGTCGGCGCCCTTCGCGAACTGCTTGCCGATCGCGGTCCGCGCGTCGGCGCACACCACGGCCTGCTCGCGCAGGCTGCGGCTGCGGTGGCGCAGGCGCGCGGTCACCGTGAGCGGCAGCGCGGCCTTCGCCAGCGCCTTCGGCACGTCGAACCGGTAGCGCACGACGATCGCGTCGCGCGGGCCGATCGTCTGGCTCGCGGCCACCGCGCGGAACGTCGCCAGCTCGTGCAGATCGCGGATCGTCCCGTCGTCGCCGACCGGATAGGTCCGCAGCACGTGCGCGCCGCCGTCGTCGACGCGCTCGGGGTCATCGGGATCGCGATCGTGCGCGCGCCCGGAGGCCGCGAGCACCGCGCCGCGCGCGTCGGCGACCGCGACCTCGATCCAGGTGTCCTGCATGTCCTGGACCCCGCCGGGGAAGCGATGCCCGGTGGCGAGGTTGCGCACCACGATCTCGAGGTCGACGCGGCTGCCCGGCACGACCGGCGCGGTCTCCGGCGGCATCGCCCACGTGCCCGCGACCGTCCGGGGCCCGGACACACCGGTCACCGCGCCGGGTACGATCGCCGCGGCGATGTCGATCGATGCCGCGAGCCGCAGCTGCGCCTGGGTCAGCGCGAGCTGGGTCGCGTCGCCGCGCATCGCGGCCATCCAGGTGTGGCCGCCGACGAACCGGTGCGACTTGACCGTGCCGCCGTGGGCCGAGACCTCGTCGGCGCCCGCGCCCTCGCGCGGCATGTGGCAGTCGATGCAGGTCTTGGCCTCGACCTTGTCGACGCGCCCCGCGCCGTTGCCGGTCCACGCCGAGCTGCGCCACGCGGTCGGCTCGTCGATGCCCGAGATGTGCACCGGCATGCCGAGATCCGGCGACAGGAAGCCGCGGTGGCAGGTCACGCACAGCTCCGAGCCGAGGTTCGTGATCTTGACCGCCGCGCGGTGACGCTCGATCGAGGCCGCGTCGCCCATCACCGGCGTCGGGATCGGCGTGCGATCGAGGACGAAGCTGGCGTTGCCGTCGGGCGCGACCGCGCGCGCGCCGTGGCACACGCGGCAGCTCACGCCGGTGTGCGAGCGGAGATCCTGCGGCGGGATCTCGGCGTGCATCGAGCGGTCGACCTCGAGCGGCAGGTCGTGGCAGCCGCCGCAATGCTGGCTGGCGTCGTTGCCGAGGCTGCGGCGCGCGAGCTCGACGTTCGAGCGGTAGATCGGGTTGCCGAACGACGCGAACGAGTGCGCGCTGTCGTCCCACTGCTGCGCGACGTCGGCGTGGCAGGTGGAGCAGGTGTCGACGTCGGCCAGCGCCGCGCCGAGCTCGGGCTGGGTCGGGCCGGTCAGGGCCAGGAGCGACGGCGCGAACTCGCCGGGCGCCGCGGGCAACACCGCGGCTGGCACCGGCGCGGGCGGTGCCTCGCCGGTGATCTCGACCGCGCGCGGCGGTCGTCCGCACGCCGCGATCGCGATCAGCACGAGCGCGCGCATCCTGGCCGCGGGCATCAGCGGCTCCGGCGCCGGCGGCGGAGCATCAGCGCGACGCCCATCACCAGGATCGCCCCGCTGCCCGCGCCCTGGTTGGACTGGCAGCCGCACGACGACACCTTCTTGGGCGCGCCGCGCGGCGCCTCGCCGTTCTCGGCGCGCGGGCTGGTCGCCGGCTCGTTCATCGCGGGCGCGCTCGCCGAGGCGCCCGCGGCGCGCACCTCGATCTCGGGGATGTCCTGCGCCACCAGTGCCGGCAGCTGCGCCTTGCCGCGCGGCGCGAACGCGGTGTTCTGCGCGGTCATCATGCCGGGGTTCGACTCGCCGGACGGCGGCCCGCCCCACCGGCCCCGGTGCGGCTGGGCGCAGGCGATCGGCCCCGTCCACTCGTGGCGGATCGCGTAGCGCGCCTGGAAGTTGTTCATCCCCGACGGCGACGCGCGCTCCTCGAGCTTGCCGTCGGCGCCGCGGACCTCGCGGCCGCCGATGATCGCCGCCGCCTCCTTGAACACGAGGTCGTTCGGCGCGCCGTCCTTGCCGTAGCGCGCGTGCAGCCGCGTCAGCACGACCCCGCCCTGGTAGGGCTGCGCCTCGCCCTTACCGCCGCCGAGCACGTCCGAGCCCAGCGTGGCGAAGTCACCGTAATCCAGCTGCGGGCCCGGGCACGGGTCACAGCTCGACGCGTCCCACGAGTACTCGGTGACGACCGCCCCCGGGTTCTTCTCGACCGTCCGGTCGAAGAGCGCGGCGTAGAACTCGCCGAACTTCGTCCGCACCTCGGGCTTCACGTCGAGGTTCGTCGGGATCGTGACGTTCTTGTAGTTCGCCAGCTCGTAGCGCTTGTTGGGCGCCAGGATGCTCACGATCAGGTCCTGCTTGCCCGAGCTGTTCGCCAGCCCGAGCCGGATCGGCAGCGAGAACTCGTCCGAGTCGTAGTGGAAGCGCAGGGGTGAGAGCGCCACGCGCCCGTCGACGAACTTCACCTTCTGCGGATCGACCTTCGCGACGAAGAACTTCGAGCCCGCCGCCACGTACGGCGCCAGCAGCGCCTCGGCCCCCGCCGGAATCTTGTACTTGTTGTCGGCCAGCCAGCGCGCAAGCCCCGTCGCCTCGGTCGCCGACAGGATCACGATCTGGTACTCGCCGACCGTGAACTTGGCCTCGATCGTCACGTGGTATCCCGCGCCGTCACTCGCGCTCTCGGCGACGGCCATCGCGCCGCCGGACGGCCGCCGGTACTTGCGATCCTCGCGGTCGTAGTCGACGCCGCACGGGTCCTGCTCCCAGTACTCGACCAGCCGCGGCGAGCCCATGTTGTCGACCTTCGCGAACACGCTCTTGTCGAGCGTCTTCACGTCCGCCTCCTTCAGCACCGTCGGCACCGGCACGACCAGCGCGAAGTCGTCGACCGGCCCGCGGTAGTCGTTCTGCATCGACAGCACCGTGCGGGTGCCGTCGCGCATGAGCACGACCTGGGTCGCGTCGTTGAACATCTCGCTGCCCGCGCCGTTCACGTAGAACCCGCAGAACGCGTGGACTGCGGTCGGCGCGCCGCAGAGCGCCGCGGCGATCGCGGCCGCCGTCATGAGCTTCGTCTTCATGGATCCCCCTGCAAACGTGTGTGAAGTGGCGTGGATCTAAGCCCCCGGGCCTACCCGCGCGTGCGGCGGCGCCGCCCGAGCCCGAGGACGACCGCGAGCGCGCCCAGCGCCGCCCCGCCGCCGCCGGTGTCAGTCGCGCAGCCGCAGCCGCCGGCGCGCGGCCCGGGCGGCAGCGGGATGCCCGGCGTGATGCCGAGCTCCGGCACCGGCTGGGCCATGACCTCGGGCAGCGCCATCTGGCCGCGCGGCGCGAACGCCAGGTTGGTCGCCGCCTTGGGCGTGCTGTCGGCGATCTCCTGGTCTCCCGGCGGCCCGCCCCAGCGGTTGCGCACCGGCTTCTCGCAGGCGATCGCGCCAGTCCACCGGTGGCGGATCGCGTAGCGGCCCTGGAAGTTGTTGGTCTCGTCGGGCTGCGCGCCCTGCTCGAGCCGACCGCTCGGCCCCTCTTGCTCGCGGCCGCCGACGATCGGCGGCGCCTGCTTGAAGATGAGGTCGTTGACCGACGCGCCCTTGCCGTAGCGCGCGTGCAACCGCGTCAGCACGAAGCCGCCGCCGTACGCGCCGACATCGCTCGCGCCGCCGCCGTTGCCCAGCACGTCGGCGCCCAGGGTCGCGAAGTCGTCGTAGTCGAGCTGTGGCCCGGGGCACGGATCGCACGTCGACGCGTCCCACGCATACTCGGTGACGATCGCGTCCGGGTTCTTCTCGAGCGTCCGATCGAACAGCGCCGCGTAGAACTCCGCGAACCGCGTCCGCACCGCGTCCTTCACGTCGAGGTTGGTCGGGATCGTGACGTTCTTGTAGTTCGCGACCTCGTAGCGCTGCTCCGGCGCCAGGATGTTCACGATCAGATCCTGCTTGTCCTTGGCGTTCGCCATGCCCAGCCGGATCGGCAGCGCGAACTCGTCCGCGTCGTAGTAGAAGCGCAGCGGCGATAGCGTCGCCATGCCGTTCGCGAACGTCACCTTCTTCGGATCGACCTTCGCGACGAAGAACTTGGAGCCCGCCTCGACGTACGGCCGGAGCAGCGGCTCCGCGCCCTCGGGGATCTGGTAGTGCTCCGCGCGCAACCAGCGATCCAGCCCGGTCGACTC
>JAIOQA010000182.1 GCA_021413675.1 Deltaproteobacteria bacterium
GGTCGAGCTGCGCGGCGCCCGCGAGCGCGCGCTCCGCGCCGAGCGCGCCGAGGCTGTCCGGATCGCGGACGAGGCCCAGCGCGCGCTCGCGATCGCGACCGGCCGCGCGCAGCGCGCGACCAGCGCCCGCACGCCGCGCGCCCACGAGCTGCGCAAGGCGGCGATCGTCGGGCTGCGCGCGATCACCGGCCCGGTCGAGCTGACCCTCGAGTACCTCGTGCCCGGCGCGCGCAGGGCGCCGACCTACGTCGCGCGCCTCGGCGGCGGGCAGCTGTCGCTCGAGCTGCGCGCGGTGGTCGCGCAGCGCACCGGCGAGGACTGGGCCGGCGTCGCGCTGGCGCTGTCGACGGCGGCGGCGCAGCGCTTCACCGAGCTGCCCGAGCTCGCCGCCGCGAAGATCGGCCGGCGCCAGGCGCCGCCGCCGCGTCCAGGCTGGCGCCCGCCGCCGACCGGCGCGGGCGCGCTCTACGCCGACTGGGATCGCGCGTTCGGATCGCGGCAGCGCACCGAGGCCGCGCCGCCGGAGCCGAAGCCGGCCGAGAGCTTCGACGAGGACGAGATCGTGTTCGGCGGGCGACAGGAGCGATCCGTGCCGCCGCCGCCGGGCGCGATGCCCGACATGAAGTACGCGGCGGCGCCGCCGATGCAGGCGATGACGACGATGGCGGCGATGCCGGCGCCGATGGCGCCGCAGGCGATGCCGATGCCGGCCTCGCGCAGCGCGGCCAAGGGCGGCGGCGTGATGCGCGCGATGGGCGCGGCCCTCGGGGGCGCCGCGATGGCAGTCGGCGGCGTCATGCGCAAGAGCGACGAGGGCGGCGGCGGGATGATGGCGGAGGAGCAGGCCGAGCCCGAGGAGCTGGCCGCGTCGGCGGAGCTGCTCGCGTTCGGCGAGCTGTGCTTGCCACCCGCGACCTCGCGCGAGCGCGGCAAGCTGGTGCGCGTCGGGCGGCGCGTGCGCTACCGCCAGCTGCTCGCGGTGACCGAGCTCGACGTGCTCACGATCGTCGACGACGCGACCCGCGCGGCGCGCCGCCTGGCCGCGCCCCCCGAGGCCACGGCGACCGGCTGGGACACCGCGTTCGACTTCGCGTTCGAGGCCGACGGCACCGTCGACGTGCCCTCCGACGGCGAGTGGCACGGCCTCGCGCTCACCACCGCGACCGCGCCGTCGCAGCTGCGCCACGTCGTCGTGCCGCGCGAGGTCACCGATGTCTTCCGCATCGCCGAGCTGACCTCGCCGTTCGACGCGCCGCTGTTGCCCGGGCCGATGGACGTCTACGACGGCCGCGACTTCGTGCTCACCACGCCGGTCGCGTGGGTCGCGCCGCGCGGTGCGATCACGCTCGGGCTCGGCGTCGATCCGCGGGTCAAGGTCACGCGCAACGTCGACTACCGCGAGGAGAGCGCGGGCATGCTGCGCGGCTCGCTGCGGCTCGCGCACGCGGTCCAGCTCACCGCCGAGAACCTCGGGCCGCGGCCGATCGATCTCGAGGTCCGCGAGCGCGTGCCGGTCGGCATCGACGGCGACGACGACGTCGCGGTCACCGTCGAGGCGGCCGACCCACCGTGGGAGCCGTGGCACCCCGACCCCGGGGCCGCCCATGCCGCGCGCCTGCGCGGCGGCCATCGCTGGCGGCTGACGCTCGCGCCCGGCGAGCGGCGCGCGCTGTCGGCGACCTACGCGATCAAGATCGCGAGCAAGCACGAGCTGGTCGGCGGCAACCGGAGGGAGCCATGAGCGCGATCGACACCACCGCGCCGGTCGCGGAGGTCACCGTCCTCGAGGATCGCGCGCGGGTCGTGCGGCGCGGCACCGCCTCCGTGCCGGCGGGGCAGTCACGCCTGGTCATCGACGGCGCCGCGCCGGTGCTGGTCGACAAGTCGCTGACCGCGACCGCGACCGGGGCGCGCGTGCTCGACGTGCGCTGCGCGCGGCGGGTCGCGTTCGATCCGCCGAGCGCGGCCGGGCAGGACGCCGCGAGCCTCGAGCGCGCGCTGCGCGAGGCCAGGACCGCGCTCGCCGCCGCCGAGGCCGCGCTGGCGCTCGCGAGCCGCGAGGCCGAGGCGGTGATGGCGCTGCGCAAGGCCGCGCTGCGCGAGCTCGCCGCCGATGCGGCGTGGGGCCACGCGCCCGCGCCCGGCGATGCGCTGACCCAGCTCGACGCGCGCGATCGCGAGCTCGCGGCGCGGGTCCACGCGCTGGCGAACGAGCGCGCTCGCGAGCAGCGGCGCGTCGACGATCTCGGCGCGCGCGCGCAGGTCGCGTCGTCGGCCGCCGGGCGCGAGGCCGCGGCGATCGTCATCGATCTCGTGGCGGATGCGGCCGGCGAGGTCGCGCTGGCGATCGAGTACGCGGTGCCCGGCGCGTGCTGGCGCCCGTACCACACCGCGACGCTCGTCGGCGCAGAGGTCGAGCTCGCGACCGACGCGTGCGTCTGGCAGTCGACCGGCGAGGACTGGCAGGACGCGCAGCTCGCGTTCTCGACCGAGCGGCCGTCGCTCGGCGCCTCGCCGCCCGCGCTCACCGATGACGTCGTGCGCACGCAGCGCAAGAGCGACGTGATCGTGGCCGAGACCCGCGATCAGGAGATCGATCAGGTCGGGCTCGGCGGCGAGCGCAACGCCAGGGACGCGGCCGAGGTGCCTGGCGTCGACGACGGCGGCACGGCGCAG
This sequence comes from Deltaproteobacteria bacterium, assembly GCA_021413675.1. Lineage (GTDB taxonomy): Bacteria > Myxococcota_A > Polyangia > Haliangiales > Haliangiaceae > JAIOQA01. Next base: position 2,677 of record JAIOQA010000182.1, read on the forward strand.
CTGCTGCGCCCGGCGCACGCCGCGACGGTGCCAAGCGATGGTCAGCCGTATCGCGTGGCGCTCGGCCGGTTCCGCGCGCCCGCCGAGGTCGAGCTGATCGCGATGCCCGAGCGCGCGCCCAGCGCGTTCGTGCGCGCGCGCCTCGCGAACCGCGGCGGTCGGCCGCTGCTCGCCGGCCCGGTCGATCTGATCATGAACGCGGGGCCGGTCGGGCGGACGTCGATCCTGTACGTCGCCGATGGCGAGCGCTTCACGATCGGCTTCGGGCCCGACGCCGCGGTCCGCGTCCACCGCGAGGAGCTGCGCGATCGCGAGGCCGCGGGCGTGCTCGGCGGCAGGAACGTCACGTCGGTGAAGGTCGCGGTGCGGATCTCGAACCTCGGCCGCGAGCCGCGGTCGCTGATCGTGACCGAGCGCGTGCCGGTGTCGGAGCTCGAGCAGGTCGAGATCGTGGTCGCGGGGCCGGACGCGTGGGATCCGCTCGCGGTCGATCCGAAGACCGGCCGCGGCCCGGGGCCGAGCGAGCGCGGCGTGGTCCGGGTGCGCGAGCGCGCGATCGACGACGACGGCATGGTGACCTGGAAGGTCGCGCTGCCGGCGTACGGCCGGATGCTGTGCGCGCTGGCGTACGAGATCCGCAGCGCCAAGAAGGTCGTCGGGCTGTAGCGCCATGCCGATTCCCGGTCGCGGTGTATAAGCGGGCCCGATGTCGCAGGTCCGCGAGATGTTCCGCAACCGGCTGGCGAAGCGCTGGAAGCACCTGCGCACGTGGGCGCGCCGCGAGGGCGTGACGTGCTTCCGCGTCTACGATCGCGACATCCCCGAGGTGCCGGTGATCGTCGACTGGTACGAGGGCCACGCCGTGGTCGGCGATCGCCGCAAGGAGGGCATCGACGACGCCAAGGGGCCCGAGTGGGAGGCCGAGATCCTGGCGGCGACCTGCGAGGTGTTCGGCATCGGGGAGCGCGACGTGTTCGTCAAGCGGCGCGCGCGCCACAGCCACCGCGATGGCGATCAGTACGAGCGCGTCGACGAGCGCGGCGCGTGGTTCGTGGTCGGCGAGGCCGGCCTCAAGTTCCGCGTCAACCTGAGCGACTATCTCGACACCGGCCTGTTCCTCGATCACCGCATCACGCGCGCGCGGGTCGCCGCCGAGGCGCGCGGCAAGCGGGTGCTCAATCTCTTCTGCTACACCGGCGCGTTCACGGTGCATGTCGCGGCGGGCGGCGCAGCGTCGTCGACCTCGGTCGATCTGTCGAAGACGTATCTCGAGTGGGCGGGCCAGAATCTCGACGAGAACGGGCTCGATCGTCGGAGGCACGAGCTGGTCCACGCCGACGTGCGCGAGTTCCTGCTCGGCGCTGCGGAGCGCGGCGTGCGCTGGGACCTGGCGGTGGTCGATCCGCCGACGTTCTCGAACTCGAAGCGGATGGACTACACGCTCGACCTCGCGCGCGATCACGGCGCGCTGCTGCAGGCGGTCGCGGCGGTGATGGCGCCGGGCGGCGTGATCTGGTTCTCGACGAATCGCCGGCAGTTCGCGCTGGACGAGGCGGCGGTCGCGGGCTGGCAGGTCAAGGACGAGACGCGGGCGACGATCCCGCCGGACTTCCGGGACGGGGTGGCGCATCGGGTATGGCGGATGGTGCCGGGAGGCTGAGATGGCGCAGCTCGATCACATGATCGTGCCGGTCGGCGATCGCGACCGCGCGGTCGCGTTCTACACCGAGGTGCTCGACTTCGCCGCGGAGGGGATGGACGGGCCGTTCGCGGTGGTGCGGGTGAACGCGGGATTGACGCTGCAGTTCGCGGGGTGGGGGACGACGGGCGGGATGCACCTCGCGTTCGCGATGGGGAAGGCGGAGTTCGAGGCGGTGTTCGAGCGGGTGAGGCGGGAGGGGATCGCGTATGGCGATGCGTTCGATGCGGTCGGGAACATGCGAGGGCCGGGCGAGGAGAGCGGGGCGAGGGGGATGGGGCACGCGGTGTACCTGTTCGATCCAGATCGGCACCTGATCGAGATCAGGCACTACGGCGACTGAGATCGTCGTCAGTCCCGGTCACGACCACGGTCCCGGACCCGGACCCGGACACGGTCCCGGTCCCGGTCCCGGACACGGTCCCGGTCCCGGTCCCGGTCGGCGCTGGCCGCTCGGCAGCGCCGACCTCGAGCGGCAATTACCGCGTGAGCGGCCACAGCATCGCGACGACCGCATCGAAGCGGCGCCAGAGCTCGGCCGCATCGGCCGCGCTGACGTAGCCCAGCGCCTCCGCCGCATCGAGGCACGCGCGCGACTCCGCGGCGCTGCCCGCCGCGATGCGATAGGAGTGCGCGCGGTCCCGGCCGCGGCGCTGCGCGCCCTCGGCGAGGTTGAGCACGACGCTGCTCGCGGCGCGCTGGAGCTGGTCAGCGAGGTCACGGTTGGTCGCGTGGATGCGAGTGATGGAAGCGCGCGCGAGGCGAAGCGCATCGAGCGCGAGATCGTAGACGCGAAAGCGCGGTCCAGTCGGTGTGGGGTTCATGCCCTGGAAGGCGCACGGCCCGTGACGAGGGCGCGGACAAGGGATGCCCGTGACCGCGGCGGCGGCGTGTGCCCTCGGCGCGGGACGTGCGCCAAGGGGCATGAGAACCCCACACCGACGAGCCGCGCGACGGCGGGCGAGGCGCCGCGGCCGTGGCCGTGGCCGTGGCCGCGACCGTGGCCGTGGCCGTGACCGTGGCCGTGGCCGTGGCCGCGACCGTGGCCGTGGCCGTGGCCGTGGCCGTGACCTGGCGGTGATCAGCCGCGATACCAGCGCGCGCCGGGCGCGGCGCGATCCGCCATCGCCGCGGCGAGGCCGTGCATGATCGTCGGCGCGGCGACCGCGACCCGCGCGGCGTAGCCGACGATGACCTTGCGGATCGCGGCGGGCTCGTCGCCGGTCGCCGCGAGGCGCGGGCGGTGGCCGATCACCCGCAGGATCCGCTGCGCGATCGCCTCGGGCTGGCGCAGCTCGTCGGGCAGGCCGTGCTGGCGCAGGCGCGCGCGCAGGTGCGCGAAGCGCGCGTCGTCGCCGGCGGGCCACGTGATGCCGGCGGGATCGTGATCGAGGCCGGCGTGATACGCGGCGCGGGCCAGCGCGTCCTCGAGGAGCGTCGTGTCGAGCAGGAGCTCGACGCCGATGTGCGAGACGCCGCGCATCGGGCCGCGGCTCACGCCGGCGGCGGTCAGGCGATCGCCGAGATCGCGGACCAGGCCGGTGAACGACGCGAGCGCGTGGAACGCGGCGTCGGTCGCGTGGTGCAGCTCGACGCCGCGGGCGATCGCGGCGTCGTCGATCGCGGTCGCGCGCGCGCCGCACATCGTCATGAAGTCGGGCAGCATCGCGCCGAGCACGACGCCGCCGGTGACGCGCGCGTCGAGGTAGGTCGCGACCGCGGCGTGGCCGACGTAGTTCACGCGGCCAGCGTAGCGCATGGCCATGCCGTGGCTTGCCCGTGCGATGCTCGCGCGGTGTGGCTCGGCCTCGATCTCGGCACGCAGAGCCTGAAGGCGGTGATCTGCGACGACGGCATGACGCCGCGCGGGCACGGCGCCGTCACGTATCCGATCGCGTACCCGCGGCCGGCCTGGGCGGAACAAGATCCCGCGCACTGGCTCGCCGCCCTCGCGCCGGCGATCGCGCGCGCGCTCGGCGGCGCGAAGCTCCCGCCGACCGCGATCCGCGGGATCGGCGTCAGCGGTCAGCTCGATGGCTGCGTGCCGACCGACCTCGACAACCACGCGCTCGGTCCGTGCCTGCCGTGGCTCGATCGCCGCGCCGCCGACGCGCTCCCATCCCTTGCCGCCCACGCGTGCCTCGCGCCGGATACCTTCGCGTCGATCACCGGCCAGATCCTCGACGCGAGCCACATGGCGGCGAAGATCCGCTGGCTCGATCGCGAGCGCCCCGGCGCGGCGCGCTTCCATCAGCCGGTGTCGTTCCTGGTCGCGCAGCTGACCGGGCGCGCGGTGCTCGATCCCGCGCAGGCCTCGACCACGATGCTCTGGGATCTCGCCGCACGATCGTTCTCGCCCGCACTCCTGTCCGCGTTCGCGATCGATCCCGCGCGCCTGCCCGCGATCGAGCGCGCCGATGCGATCGCCGGCGTGCTCACCGCGCGCGGCGCGACCTTGACCGGGCTGCCCGCCGGGATCCCGGTCGCGGTCGGCACCGGCGACGACTTCGCGACACCGCTCGGTGCGGGCATCGCGACCCCTGGCGCGGTGATCGATGTCCTCGGCACCGCCGAGGTCGTCGGCGCGCTATCCCCCGCGCTCACGATCGATCGAACGCACTCCCCCCTCGTCGAGACCCACGCGTACCCCGCGCCCGGCTACTTCGTCGAGCACCCCGGCTGGCTGGCCGGCGGCGCGTTGACCTGGCTGGGCGAGCTCCTCGCCGAGGCCGACCCCGCCGCGCTCGATGCGCTGGCCGCGCCGATCGCGCCGGGCGCCGATGAACTCTCGTTCTTGCCCGCGCTCACCGGCGCGATGACGCCCGCCTGGCACGCCGGCGCGCGCGGCGCGTTCTACGGCCTGACCCCGGCCCACGGCCGCGGCCACCTGGTCCGCGCAGTGCTCGAGGCCTGCGCGTTCGGCGCACGCGACGTCATCGAACGGCTCGACGCCCTCGGCGTGGCCACCGATCACGTGATCCTCGCCGGTGGCGGAAGCCGCTCGCGCCTCTGGGCCCAGCTGCGCGCCGATGTCACCGGCCGCGTCCACCACATCGCAGCGCACCGCGACACCTGCGCGATCGGCGCGGCGATGCTGGCGGCGGTCGCGGCCGGCGCGATCCCTGATCTGCTGACCGCCGCGCAGCTCGCTCCGCCGCCGATCGAGATCGTTCACCCCGATCCCAGCGCCGCCGCGGCGTGCGCGGCCGCACACGGTCGCTACCGCCGCCTGTTCGACGCACTCCGGCCGCTGTTCTGACAGCCGTTGCGACCCGCGCCGACCGCGCCACACCGGCCGTCGTCGGCTACAGTGTGCCGATGCGTCGGTTGCTCGTCGGTCTTGGCCTCGGGTGCGCCGCGATGGCGTGCTCGGATCCGCCGCTGACCTGCGTCACCGATCTCGACCTGACCTGCGCGCCGCTGTTCAAGCCGACCTACGACAACCTGTACACCAACACGTTCGTCCCCAAGTGCGGCATCGGCGGCAAGAGCTGCCACGCGAGCGAGGGCGCGATGGGCGGCCTCATCTTCGACAACGCCGACGACAGCTACCACCGGCTCGTCGATCCGTTCGCAGGTCGCATCCTCCCCGGCGATCCGGCGTGCAGCGAGCTGATCGAACGCGTGTTCTCGACCGATGCGCACTGGCACATGCCGCGCGGCATGGACTCGTTGCCCGCGCCCGAGCGCTGCGCGCTGGTCCAGTGGGTCGCCGCGGGCGCGCCGCGCACGCCTCCCGATGCCGCGCTGCCCGACGCCGGGCTGCCCGACGCCACCCCCGATGCCGAGGCTCCCCCCGATGCGCCGTGACTCGCTGCTCCTGACCCTCGCGCTGGCGTGCGCGCTCGCGGCGTGCGGTGGCCCCGACTACCTGTCGACCGCCGAGCTGATGGATCCCGAGACGTGCAAGACCTGCCACCAGACCCACTACGATCAGTGGTCGGGCAGCATGCATGCCTACGCCGCCGACGATCCGGTGTTCGTCGCGATGAACGCGCGCGGCCAGGCCGCCACCAACGGCGCGCTCGGCTCGTTCTGCATCAACTGCCACGCGCCGATGGCGGTGAAGCTCGGGCTCACGACCGATGGCACCAACGTCGCGACGCTGCCGAAGTACGCCAAGGGCGTGACCTGCTACTTCTGCCACCAGGTCGACGAGATCATCGACGATCACAACAACGCGCTGCACCTCGCCGACGACGGCGTCATGCGCGGCGGCATCTCCAATCCGGTCGACAGCCCGGCCCACGCCGCCGCCAGCTCGCCGCTCCACGACGGCTCGGCGCGCGACTCGTCGCGGATGTGCGGCTCGTGCCACGACGTGGTCACGCCGGCCGGCGTGCACATCGAGCGGACCTTCGCCGAGTGGAAGGGCACGATCTTCGGCCACGACGATCCGCGCACGTTCCTGTCGTGCGGTACGTGCCACATGTTCGCGAAAGACGGCGTCGTCGCCGATGTCCCCGACGTCGCGGTGCCGTTCCGCACCCTCGGCCTGCACGAGCACACCTTCGGTGGCATCGACGCGGCGCTCACCCCGTGGCCGCAGATGGCCGAGCAGCGCGCCGCGATCCAGCGCGATCTCGATCCCGCGGTGGTCGCCAAGATCTGCGTCACGCCGGTCAACGGCGATCAGATCGAGCTGACCCTCGACAACCGCGGCGTCGGCCACCAGTGGCCGTCGGGCGCGGCCCATGATCGCCGGGCCTGGGTCGAGGTCATCGCCTACGACGACAGCGACCAGCCGATCTTCTCGAGCGGCGCGGTCGCCGACGGCCAGGATCCCGAGGACCTCAGCGCCACCGACCCCAACCTCTGGCGCCTGGGCGACGACGTGGTCGACGCCAACAACAAGCCGGTGAAGTTCTTCTGGGAGGTCGCGAGCTACACCGCCAACACGCTCAAGGCGGCGGTGACGATCGATCCCAGCGACCCGGCCTTCTACCACGCGTCGAACCGGGTCTATCCGATCCCCGGCAAGCGCGCGCTCATCAAGCGGCTCACGGTGCGGCTGCGCATCCGGCCGCTGCCGTTCGCGCTGATGCAGGATCTCGTCGACGGTGGCGAGCTCGATCCAGCGGTGCCGGGCCAGCTGCCGACCTACGAGCTGGGCGCCGCGGTCCGCGAGTGGAAGCGCGGCGATCCGCTCTGCATCTGACGCGCGCGACCGCGAACTCCTGTCAGAAGCGGCCTGACCAGCCGCGAAGTTGCCATCGGAAACTGCTGTCCGCAGCGTGAGGCGACCTCTAGCGTGCAGCCGTCGGTGTACGCCGCCGACGGGAGGAACGCTTGAACCTTGCACGCCAGGGCTCCGTCGTCGGATGCCTCATCTTCGCCTTCCTGGTCGGCTGCGGTGGATCGTCGAGCCCGTCGGTCGATGCCCATCCCCCTGACGCCGCGGTCACCGTCGACGCGTTCGCGTCGTCGTGCGGTCAGCCCGGCGATGTCGGCAACGAGCTCGGCGTCGGCAAGTTCTGCGCGACGCTGACCGACTGCAGCAGCAACGGGTCGGCGAACCTGTGCTCGATCCTCGGCGACCCGACCACGTTCTTCTGCACCAAGCTGTGCACCGCGGCGACCGGCGCCGCGGACTGCGGCAGCAACACCACCTGCACGTGCAACGCGAGCAACCAGTGCGGCTGCACGCCCAACGCGTGCGTCCAGTGAGCGCCATCATGATGATCGCACGCCCGCTGTTCCTCGGCCTCGCGCTCGCGGCCTGCGGCGCGTCCGCGGCCCCGATCGTCCCCGATGCGGGCGCCGAGCTCCTGCCGGGGTTCACGCCCGCGGCGCCCGGCCCCGGCGAGCTCCAGGTGGTCAGCCCGATCGTGCGCGACATCGCGCCCGGCGCGGACGTGCTGATGTGCACGTACCTGCCGATCGAGGCCGGGTTCGCGACCGACGTCGACATCACGCACGTCACCGGGTTCCAGACCCAGGCCGGCGCGCACCACGCGATCCTCTACCAGGCGCGCTCCAACCGGCCGGTGGACACCCACGTCTGCACCGACGACGACATGGCCAACTCGATCCCGCTCGGCATCACCGGCGGCGAGGGCGGCGACGCGTTCGGCATCCCCGACGGCCTCGCGCTCCGGGCCGCCGCGCACTCCCAGCTGTTCTTCCAGACCCACTGGGTCAACACGACCGATCAGGCGATCGATGGCCAGGCCGCGTTCAACCTGACGGTCCAGGCGCCGAGCACGGCGGTCCAGACCGCGGGCGTGTTCTCGATCGTGTCGACGCAGATCTCGGTCGCGGCGGGCGCGACCGGCAGCGCCGCGGCGACGTGCACGTTCGCGCGCGACATCCAGTTCGGCACGCTCTACGGCCACGCCCACGAGTGGGGCACCCACGTGCGGATCGTCCACACGCCGATGGGCGGGGCCGACGACGTCATCTACGACCACGACTGGATCGCGCACAACGCGTTCGCGCCGCCGTCGCTGCGCTACACGGTCGCGGCGCCGTTCGTGGTCCACGCCGGCGACACCGTGCGGGTCGAGTGCAGCTACGACAACACCACCGACCACGAGCTGACGTTCCCGTTCGAGATGTGCGCGGCCGCCGGCTTCTACTTCCCGGGCAACGCGCAGCTCAACTGCGTGGATGGCGGCTGGCCGAACTGAGCCGAACGCTACTTCGCGGCGATCGTCGCGTTCTCGACGATGACGTCGTACTTGTAGCCGGCGCCGAAGTCCTGATCGAGCGCGACCGTGCCGCGCACCACGACCACGTCGCCCTTGGCGACGGTGCCGGTCGCGTAGGTGACGGTCAGGTCGTTGGTACCCGCGGCGCCGGTGCCGTCCTGGATGTGCAGCCAGTTGCGGCCCAGGATGCCCTCGTTGAGCTTGACCACCTGGCCGCGCACCACGACCGGCTTGCCACCGAGCTTGGCCTTGTCGGCGAACACCTGCGCGATCGTCTGGCCGCCCTCGGCGGGATCGATCTTGCCGACCGGCGCCGGCGTCACCGGCGGCGTGCCGGTCGCGGGCATCGCGCCGGCGTGGGGATCGACGGGCTTGCCGTCGGCGCCCGGGAACGACGGGATGAAGTAGATCTGATCGAACGTGCGGTTGAGGGTGTCGCTGTGGAACGCGGTCATGAGCGCGCCCTGCACCGGCGCGACCACGGCGCCGACCGCGAGCTTGGTCTCGGGGCCCGCGACCCAGACCGGCCCGGTGGTGCGGCCGAGCTTGGCGTAGGTGTAGCCGCCCGAGTTCATCGTCTCGAGCACGGTGCCGTCGACCTGATCGGGCGCGGCGGCGGGGGGCGCGGTCGGGGCCGGATTCGCGGCCGTGGCGCCGGGGGCCGCGGGGGCCGCGGGCGCGGAGCCCATGTCGATGTCGGGGGTGCGCGCGCGGCTGCAGCCGAGGAGCGCGATCGTGACGCCGAACAGGACGGAGCTGGTTCGCCGATGCATGGTGCGGGTCTACCACGCGCGCCGCCGTCGGTCGGGTCGGATCGCCGCGACTCATCAGCGCGGGGGCAGGCTCGCTGCGCTCGCCTCAACGCGCCCGGAACGCCGCGATCGCGCGCTCGGCCAGCTCGCTCGCCGGGTCCTCGGCCGGCAAGCCCGGACGGGTCAGCACGTAGTAGGCCAGCGGCGCCAGCGCCGGCACCGGGCGCGCGACCGCGCCGCGCGGCACGATGCAGATGTCGTTGACGATCGCGATGCCGACGCCGAGCGCGGCGTAGCGCATCATCACCTCCCAGCCGGTGGCCTCGACCGCGCGCTCCCAGGGCACCTGCGCGGCGGCCAGCGCGCGATCGAGGTGGTCGCGGTGCGGCCGACCGACCGGCGGGACGATCAGCCGCTCGTCGGCGAGATCGGGCAGGGCGATCGTGCGGCGGCGCGCGAGCCGGTGGCCGCGCGCCATGACCGCGATCATGCCGGTGGTCGCGGCCTTCACCGCGTGGAGCTCCTCGGGTGGCGCGGTCAGCGCGGTGACGCCGACCTGCGCCGCGCCGGTGCGCAGGGCCGCGAGCACGCCGGCCTGATCGCGCGTGAGGATGCGCAGGTCGATGCCCGCGCGGCCCGCGAGCCGGCGCACCGGATCGGTCAGGACGTAGAGCAGCACGCCCTCGCCGGCGGCGAGCACGAGCGTCGGGCGCGGCCCGGTGCCGAGCGCCGTGCGCAGCGCCTGCTGGCGGCGGTCCTGATCGCGCGCGAACGCGAGCACCGCCTGGCCGGCGTCGGTCAGCTCGAGGCCGCGGCCGACGCGGCGGTACAGCGGTACGCCGAGGTCCTCGGTCAGCCTGGCGACCTGGACGTGCAGCGCGGGCTGCGACAGGTGCAGGCGCTCCGCGGCGCGCGTGAACGACAGCGTCTCGCCGAACGCGATGAACGAGCGCAGGCGGTCGGAGTCGATCATCACGCCAGACTATAGACCATCATCAAGCAATAGTTCTGGCGAGAGGTCTGCGTGCGTAGGGTGTCGCCATGTCCACCTCGACTCCCCATGATCTCCCCATCCCGCCCGCGCTCGGCATCGACGTCGGCCGGGTCCTCATGTGCCCGGCCGACAGCGACGGCCGGCCCGACACCTCGTTCCTGGTCGGCTCCGACGCCGACGCGCTCGCCACCCCGGCGGCGCCCGGCGTCTGGGACGTGGTCCCGGCGCTGGTCCGCGCCTTCGCCGGGCGCGTGATGATCGTGTCCAAGGCCGGGCCGCGCATCGAGGCCCTCACCCGGCGCTGGTTCGCGCACCACGACTTCTTCGGGCGCACCGGCGTGCGCGAAGACGCGGTCCGGTTCTGCCGCAAGCGCCCCGAGAAGCGCGACCACGCGCTGCTGAATGGCCTGACCCACTTCATCGACGATCGCCGGGACGTGCTCCACCACCTGCAGGGCGCGGTGCCGTTCCTCTACCTGTTCGGCGCGCAGAGCGAGGCGCCGCCGGCGTGGGTGGTGCCCGTGGCCGACTGGGCCGCGGTCGCCGACGCGCTACTCGACGGCGATGAACTGTGCGGGCACGCCCTCGGTCAGCCACACGCCGTTGGGCGCGACCATGAACGCGTGACCGGTCGCCGCGAGGCTCGCGGCCGCGATCGTGAGGATGACGGCCGGGCCGCGTCGGCGCGCGACCGCGGCCGCGCGGATCGCGTCCGGTGACAGGTGCACGTGGCGGCGCTCGCCGCGCACCAGGCCGGCGGCGCGGATCGCGGGCAGGGCGGCGGCGATCGTGCCGTGGAACAGCGCGGGCGGCGGCGGGGTCGGCGGATAGCCGAGGTCGACGTCGAGCGAGTGGCCGTGCTGCGCGCGCAGCGATCGACCGTCGGGCGACAGCGCGAACCGCGAGGTCGCCGGATCCGCGGCGAGGGCGCGCAGCTCCTCGATCGTCAGCGCGACCCGGCGCGCGGCCAGCGCGGCGCACAGCGCGTCGATCGGCGTGTAGCCCTGCGCGTCGATCGCGATGCAGAGGGTCTCCGGGTGGTGCCGGAGCGCGAGGCACAGGAGCTTCTCGACGTGGATCCGACCGCGGGTCACGGTCAGTTGAGCAGCCGCGGCGGCGTGTCGTCGTCGCGCGCCGGCTCGTCGGCGTCCTCGGCGCCATCGAGGGGCGCGAGCGGATCGGGCTGGCCGGGCCAGCGCACGAACGGCGGCTGGCCGACGTGGTCCATGCGCCCGGAATCGTGGTCGACGGCGGCGGCGCGCGCGGCGGCCTCCTGGCGATCCCACTCGGCGTAGGCGCGGCGGTACTGGCGGCGGCGGCGGCGCCACGCGAGCACGACCAGCATCGCGGCGAGCAGCCACAAGAGCAGGCCGAAAAGCTCGACCGGCATCCACATGTAGCGCTGCTTGAGATCGCTGCGCCACTCCTCGAAGAGCGCCCCGATCGGCCGGCCGTAGGCGCGGACCGACGCGCGATCGAGCTGGTCGCCGGCGGCGAGGTAGCGCAGGAAGCGGCGGAACGGATCGCGATCGCCGGCGTCGGAGCCATCGTCCCAGCGGCCGCGCCGGCTCAGGAACTCGACGAAGTCGTAGCTCTCGGCGTAGGCCCGGGCCGCGGGCAGCTCCTCGGCGGGGAAGCCGGCGTCGAGCTCGCCGATCGGGATGACGCTGCCGAACCACGCCATGCCGAAGAGCGTGGTCATGCGGCCGTCGGCCGAATCGGTCGAGTGCTGCCAGGCGAAGCCCTCGTGCAGCCAGCGCGGGATCCGGTCGTCGCCATCCGGCAGGCGCAGCGCCGCGCCGAGCGCGAGGTGCGCCATCTCGTGCGACGCGGTGGCGATCGGATCGAGGTCGGCGCCGTCGCGCGCGAGCGCCACGACCACCACGCCGAGATCGGGGTACGCCACGCCCGCGGCCCAGGCCGGGGCGCCGCGGCCGGGCGGGGCCGCGCGCGAGAGATCGCGCGCGTCGCGGACCAGGCGCAGGTCGACCTTGCCGGGGACCGGCAGGCCCGGCAGGTCGGCGGCGATCTGCGCGAGGGCGATGTCGGCGCGCTCGGCGAGCTGGGTCGCGATGCGCTCGGTGCCGTCGACGGCGCGGACCGTGACGCGGCCGTGGCTGACCGCGATCGGCATCGGCAGCTCGCCCATCGGCGCGGGCGCGTCGTGGCGCGCGCCGCTCGCGGTGGTGGGCTCGGCCGGCCCTGCCGACATCGACGGCGGTTCGGCGCGCGCGACCCCGCGCCAGGCCGCGAGCCAGCACGCGATCACGAGCAGCGCCGCGCGCGCGCCGCGGATCACGGGAACACCAGCTCGATGCGCTGGTGATCGCGGGCGCTGTCGTGGGCGTAGACCGCCGCGGCGCCGATCGCGACCGCGCCGACCAGGCTGGCGTAGACCCACCAGTGATCGCGGTGGGGGCGGGTGTCGTCCTCGTGGTTCTCGCGCAACAGCGGCACGTCGGGATCCTCGCCGCGGCCGCCCCAGGCCGCGATGCGCGCGTTGATCAGCGCGCCGATGGGCAGCGGCTCGTCGAGCGAGCCATCGGCGACCTGGCGGGCGTGGTCGTCGCGCGGGCCCTTGATCCAGGTCGCGACCGCACCCTGACCGACCAGCACCAGCGCGACGTGCGCGTGCAGGCGATCGAGGATCGCGCTCATCTCGAGCGCGGTCGGCGGGGTCGCGCGCCAGGCGCGGACCTTCGCGGCAACGTCGTCGTACGGCGTGCCCTCGTCGACCAGCGCCACGTCGAGCGCGGTCGACTTGGTCGCGGTGACGCGGACCGCGGCGCGGCGGGTGCCGGGCGCGGCGATGCCGACCGCGATCACGTGGGCGCCGGCGGGCACGACCGCGGTCGCCGGCGCCGGGCCGATGCGCACGAGGTCGATGTACACGTCGGCCCCGTCATTGTCCGGCGCCCGGACGACCAGCTCGACCAGATCGCGGCCGACGTGCGCGTCGATGTCGGGGTAGCGATCCCAGGTCGCCGCCGGGATGCCGACGGTCTCACCCGACGCCGCGCCGAGCACCCGCAGGTGCCCGGCGGCCCGCGCTGCGGCGTCGCGATCGCCGCCCGCGTCGGCGCACAGGAGCACGTACGCCCACGCCGCGCGGGCGTTCGCGTCGTCGGGCAGGCCCGCCGCCTGGCGCGCCGCGAACCCGAGCGCGGCGCGATCCGCCGCCGGCCCCGCGTGCGTGCAGTCGAGCGCGCCGTAGGCGGTGCGGGCCTCGGCCAGCGCCGCGAGCGCGCGCGCCTCATCGCCGCTGTCACCACCGGCGAGCGCGGCGTCCATGCCGTCGGCCCGCTGGGTCCGGAGCCCGTAGACGCCGTCGAGCTCGTTCGCGAAGCGCGCCCGGCTCGCGTCGCGATCCTGGGCCGCTGGCGGTCGCAGATCGATCACCAGCACCGGCTCGTCGGGGTTGACCTGCACCGGCCGCGGCGTGGGCGCCGCGCGGCCCGGCGCGCCGAGCCCGGCGACGATCACGAGCGGCGCGATCGCGCGGAGCGCGCGCGTCGCTACAAGGTCTCGAAGTACTTGCCGAGGGCCCATACATCACGCGCGCGCAGTCCATCGAACTGCACGCCGATGCCGTCGTCGCTGCTCCAGCGCACGACCGCGGCGGTCTGGATCGGGTCCTCGATCGTCGGGATCCGGAAGGTGAGCACGACCCGCTCGCCCATCGCGAGCTTGCGGATGTCGAGCAGCGCGCCACCCAGCGAGAGGTTCTTGATCGTGCACGGCTCGTTGCTGCCCGTGCCGACCGCGATGGTGGCCGGGACGTCTACGTCGTGTCGGGTCGAACTGCGGCGGTTGTCGGCCAAGAGCCTCTCCACGGTTGGCGGTCCTCCCCATTGTAGATGGGAAGGTGCCCGGGCCGTAGCGCGCGATGCGAGTCTCACGAGGTTCTGATGCGCAACGTGCGTCGGCGATCCCGGTGGCGCACCTGCCCGAACGGGCAACCCTGCGACGCGGCGCCACGCGCCGACGGCAAACCCTGGCGCCCCGATCGAAAAGAGCCTGTCATCCGCGTGGATGACAGGCTCCGAGCGACATTCGGTGTAGCGGGCTACAGCTTGATGTCGATGTAGGCCTTCTTGCGCAGCTCCTGGATCCAGGCGGCGGTCTGCTTGTCCATCTCGCGCCGCTGGAGATCGGCCCGGATCTGCTCCTTGAGGTCCTCGAACTTCTTGAGATCGGTCCGCTTGATGTCCGTGACCAGGAACACGTGCAGGCCCTGCGGTCCGCTGATCGGCCCGCGCACGTCGCCCTTGTCCATCGAGAACACCACCGACTCCCACTCCGGATTGATCGAGCCGCGCTCGAACCAGCCGAGCTCGCCGGCCGAGGCCTTGGTCGCGTCGTCGTCGGACATCTCGGCCGCGATCTTCGCGAAGTCCTCGCCGGACTTGGCGCGGTTGATCGTGTTGACCTTGGGCCGCACCAGCTGGTTGACCGCGCGCAGCCGCAGCAGCTGCCGGCGCAGGTCCTCCTTGTAGGCGCCCATCGTGTAGCCCTGCTCGGCGAGCGCCGCCGCGAGCTGCGCGTCGTCGAGCTTGTTCTGCTTCTTGATGTCGTCGACGGCCGCGTTGACCTCGTCGAGCGTGACCTCGATGCGGGCCTCGGCCGAGGCGGCGACGATCAGCTGCTCGTTGACCATCTCGTCGAGCATCTGGGTCTTGAGCTTGTCGAGCCGGCGCGCGCGCTCCTTGGGATCCGTGATCGCCTGCAGATCGGGGATCATCGCGGCCAGCCGGGCGCGCAGCTCGCTCTGGACGATGATCGCGTCGTCGACGACCGCGATGACGCGATCGACGACGAACGTGCGCTCGTCGTGGGACTGCGGCGCGACCGCCGCGCCGACGTCGGGCGCGCGACCGGGTGCGGGCTGGGCGACCGCCGTCACGGCGCAGGTGACGATGGTGAGGGCGGTGGCGAGGCGAACGAACATGCTCATGGATCTGACTCGGACCTGGGCCTACGGGTTGCCCGGGGCGGGCGTCGGGGAAGCGGGGGCCGTGGGCGCCGCGGGCGCGGGCACCGCAGGCGCGGCGCCGGGCGGCGTCGGGCCACCGGAGGGCGACGGCGGCAGGGTCGGCAGCTCGTGGCCGTGGCCGTCGCCGGTGATGCTGGTGTCGATGCGGACCTTGGCGAGGTTGTCCTCGAAGATCTCGATCTTGGCCTGGCCGCGCAGCTGCTCGATGAAGGCCTTCTGCGCGTCGACCCGCTTGTCGCGGTACAGCTTGTTGCGGATCTGCGCGCGGGCGTCGTCGATCGACTTGACCATCGCCTTGCGCCGGCCGGTCTGCTTGAGCACGTAGAACGTGCCGTTGCCCGCGTCGACCACGCCCGAGACGTCGCCGGTCTTGACCAGCTTGAACGCGGCGTCGATCACGGGGCGCGGCGTGTCGGTGGTCGCCGACGACAGGTAGCGCAGGTCGCCCGAGCGCAGCTTGCTGTCGGGGTCCTGCGTGTACTTCTCGACGAGATCGCGGAAGCCCTTGTTGGTCGTGCCGGCCTCGCCCGCGGCCTCGAGCGCGACCCGCTCCGCCTGGCCCTTGCTCTTGACGATGATCGCCGAGACCCGGACCTCCTCGGGCTTCTGGTAGTCGGCGAGGTTGGCGTCGTAGTAGGCCTTGATCTCGGCCTCGGACACCGAGTCGGGCGTGATCCGGCGATCGAACTCGTCCTTGACGAGCTTCTGGATCATCACTTCCTTCATCGTCCGCACGACCTCGGGATCCGTGTCGTAGTGCCGACGGACCGCTTCCTTCGCGAGGATCTCGAAGCGGATGATCGAGTCGAGGAAGTCCTTCTTCTGCTCGAGCGAGGTGTAGCGGGCGCGGATGTACGGCGACTCGCGGTTGAGCAGCGCCTGCAGCTCGCCGACGGTGATCGTGATGTCGTCGACCTTGGCCAGCTCGGCGTCGAGCTCGGCGCTCGACTGCTTCGGCGCGGGCCGGGCGCCGCCACCGGGCGCGGCCGGCGCCGGGTCGTCGCTCTTCTTCTGGCAGCCGGCGAGCCCACCGAGAGTCGCGACCAGGCCGAGCGCGGTCGCGACGGTCGCAATACGAAGCCGGCCTTTGGTCATAAGTTGCTCTCCGCGCTACGGATTTCCTGCTCAGGTAGCATGCGAGAGCAGGGCCTGCAAGTGCTGTCGCGCGGCCTCGGCCGGCGCCCGGCCCTCGTGCTGCGTGAGCGCGCGGGTGGCGCGGCCGTCGGGGGTGAGCCGCCACGGGCTCTTGAACTGCCGCGGGTCGAGCGGCGTGCCCGGGCCGAGCGCGACCGCGATGCGGGTGCGGGTCAGCTCGAGCGCGACCGCGCCCAGCCGGCGCGCGAGCGCCTTCACGCCCATCTGATCGGCCAGGAGGATCAGCTCGCCCGGCAGGGGCCCGAAGCGATCGGCGATCTCGTCGAGGGTCGCGCGCAGGTCGTCGTCGTCCTCGGCCGACGACAGCCGCTTGTACAGATCCAGGCGGTGGCCGGGGTCGGGCACGTAGTCGTCGGGGATGAACCCGGGCATGTCGACGGTCAGCTCGGGATCGATCGGGTTGTGGACCGGCTCGCCCTTGGCCTCGGCCACGGCTTCATCGAGCAGGCGGACGTAGGTCTCGAACCCGACGGTGGCGATCGAGCCCGACTGCCGCGCGCCGAGCAGCTCGCCGCCGCCGCGGATCTCGAGATCCTGCGACGCGATGTGGAAGCCGGCGCCGAGCTCGGTGAACCGCTGCAGCGCCTCGAGCCGGCGGCGCGCGTGATCGCTCAGCTGATCGGGCTCGGGCACCAGCAGGTAGCAGTACGCGCGCTCCTTGGACCGGCCGACGCGGCCGCGCAGCTGGTAGAGCTGCGACAGGCCGAACGCGTCGGCGCGCGACACGAACATCGTGTTGGCGCGCGGGATGTCGAGGCCGCTCTCGACGATCGTGGTCGAGACCAGGATGTCGTGCTTGCCGCCGACGAAGTCGACCATGACCTGCTCGAGCTCGCCCTCGGGCAGCTGGCCGTGGGTGATCGCGATGCGCGCGGTCGGCACGAGCTTGTGGATGTAGTCGGCCCACTCGCCGATCGTGCGGTCCTTGCCCGCGCCGGCCGCGGGATCCTTGACCGCGCCCGGGCCGCGCGGCCCGCTGATGTGGTTCGTGATCCAGAAGATCTGGCCGCCGCGCGCGAGCTCGCGCTGGATGCCCTCGCGGATCACCTCGTCGTCGACGCGGGACACGAACGTGCGCACCGCGCGCCGGTCGGCGGGCGGGGTCGCGATGATCGAGAGATCGCGCAGGCCGGTCATCGCGAGGTGCAGGGTCCGCGGGATCGGCGTGGCGGTCAGGTTGAGGACGTCGAGCTGCGTGCGCATGCGCTTCAGGCGCTCCTTGTGCGCGACGCCGAAGCGCTGCTCCTCGTCGATGACGATCAGCCCGAGGTCCTTCCAGCGGACGTCCGCGGACAAGAGGCGGTGGGTGCCGACGACGCAGTCGATCGTGCCGGCGGCGAGCTCGCGCACGGTGGCGAGCTGCTCGGCCTTGGTCTGGAACCGCGACAGCTTGCCGACCTTGATCGGCCAGCCGCCGAAGCGCTCGGTCATCGTGCGCGCGTGCTGCTCGACGAGCACGGTGGTCGGCGCGAGCAGCGCGGCCTGCTTGCCGGCGATCGCGGCGCGGAAGATCGCGCGCAGCGCGACCTCGGTCTTGCCGTAGCCGACGTCGCCGCAGACCAGGCGATCCATCGCGCGCGGCGCCTCCATGTCGGCCATGACCGCGTCGATCGCGGCCTGCTGATCGGGCGTCTCCTCGAACGGGAAGGTCGCCTCGAAGTCGCGGAACATCTCGTCGGCGGGCGGGAACGGGTGGCCGGGCAAGGACCGGCGCTGGGCGTAGATGAGCAGGAGCTCCTCGGCGAACGCCCGGACCTGGCGCGTGACCTTGGTGCGCGCGGCCTCCCAGGTCGCGCCGCCGAGCTTGTCGATGCGCGGCTCGTGGCCCTCGGCGCCGACGTAGCGCTGGACCTCGCCGAGCCGATAGACCGGCAGGAACAGCCGGCCGCCGTCGTACTCGAGCTGGAGCGCGTCGATCCACGTCGGCGCGATGATCGGCGCGGGGCCGCGGGTCGATTCGAGCGCCTGGGCGCGGGCCTGCGCGGCGCGCACCGGATCGAGATCGCGGCTGGGCGTGGCGACCAGCGCGGCGCGGCGATCCCTGGCGCGGCCGGTGAACGGCGCGCTGGGCACCGGCGCCGGCGCGGCGGGCGGTGGGGTTGTCCGGGCTTCGGACACCGGCGCGGTCGCGGTCGCGGGCTGCACCGACTTGCCGTCGAGGCTGAGCCGGACCACGCCCTGGTAGCGGCCCACGCCGTGGAGCTGGTGGACGAGGTAGTCGCCGACGGTGAGCTGCGAGAAGTCGCCGGTCGCGCCGAGCAGCGCCTGCTTGGCCTTCTTCTGCGAGCGCGCGCTGCGCGGCGGCGCGGCCTTCTTGGCGCCGAAGACATCCGCGGCGGTGACCGCGGCCAGGCGATCGGCCTTGCTGGTGAAGCCGTCGGCGAGCGCGCCGACCACCAGCGTCGGCACCGGCGCGCCATCGGCGAGCGACGCCGGCGCGACCTCGGCGCCCGCGCGCTCGTGGGCGACGCCGTGGTGATCGAGCAAGCCGGCCAGGCGATCCGCGCGGGTCGCGCTGTCGGCGGCGACCACGACCGCGAGGCCGGCGTCGCACCAGCCGCGCACCGCGCGCGCGACCGGCTCGGCCAGCTGCTCGGCGTGATCGTGGCGCAGGCGATCGAGCTCGCTGCGCAGCGCGCGGTGATCGTCGATCGCGAAGCGCAGCACGGTCGCGTCGTCGCGCCGATCGGCGAGCTCGAGCGTGGGCGCGCTGATCCGGCGGCGCGGCGCGGCGAGCGCGGCGTCGTACTCGGCGAGGGTCACGTAGTGCGCGGCCGGCGGGAACGCCAGCAGGTGCGCGTCGACGCGGGTCTGGTAGCGCCCGGCGGCGTGCTCGAGCTCCTCGCCCGCGGCGCGGCGGCAGCCGTCGGGATCGACGATCAGCCAGGTCGCGTCGGCCGGGGCGTACACCGACGGCGGATCCATCGCGTCGTGGAACGCCGGCGTCAGCGTCTCGATGCCGACGAACGGCTCGCCGCGATCGAGCTGCTCGAGCAGCTGGCGGGTCGCCTTCGACGGAAACGTCACGTGATCGGCGACGTCGCGGATGCGCGTGCGCAGCGCGCCGGCGCGGGCCTCACCGGTGGCGATGGTCTCGCGCACCGGGTGGATGTAGAGCGCCGGCAGCTCGCGCAGCGTGCGCTGCGAGCTCGGCTCGAACAGCCGCACCGACTCGACCTCGTCGCCGAACAGCTCGACGCGCGCGGGGTAGGGGTGGATCGGCGAGAAGACATCGACGACGCCGCCGCGGATCGCGAACGTGCCGGCGTCCTCGACGATCGGCGAGCGCAGGTAGCCGCACTCGACCAGCCGCGCGGCGAGCTCGTCGCGCCCGACGAGATCGCCCTTCGCGAGCCGGGTGCCGAGCGCGTCCCAGGCCGCGCGCGGCAGCGTGCGCCGGCACAGCGCGGTCGCGGTCGCGATGACGATCGCGGGCGCCAGCTCGGGCCGGGTCATGCGGAACAGCGTGGTCAGGCGCTGCGCCGTGGTCGTGCGATCCGGGGTGAGGTCGGCGTAGGGCGAGCCGTCGATCGCCGGCAGCATCGCGATCGCCGGCAGCTCGCCGGCCTGATCCGCGCGCCAGAACCGGAGGTCGGCGGCGGTGGTAGTCGCGAGGTTCTCGTCGGGCACGACGATGATCACCGGGCCCGAGCGCGACAGGCGCGCGGCCGCGAAGCCGGCGTAGGCGGCGGGCATGCCGTACGCGACCACCGGACCGGTCGCGAGCGCGCGGGTGAGATCGTCTACGGACGCGGACACCGGGCGCACCCTAGCAGGTGGCGTCGCCGGCGCGCAGCGATCGCGCGCCGCTCGACCGCGCCGGTGCTACCTCACGAGGCGAGCTGCTTCTTGAGATCGCTGAGCGTGCGGTGGCTCTGCTCCTGCTTGGGCAGGATCTCGCTCTCGACCAGCTTGCGGGCGGCCGGGCCGAGCTTGGCGACATCGGCGCGGTAGTCCTTGAGGCCGTGGTCTTCGCCCTCCTCGAGCGCGGCGATCGCGGCCTTCTCGCCGAAGATGCCGGCGGCGCCCTCGACGGCCTTGGCGAACACGCCCCACGGGCCCGAGCCCGCGGCCGGCTCGCCGCCCTGCGTGCGGATCGCGCTGGTCAGCACGTCGATGCGCTCCTGGTGGGAGGCCTTCGCGCGCTCGAGCTGCGCCCGCGCCTTGCTGGCCTTGTCGATCTTATCGAGGGCCATCTCGTAGGTCTCGACCGCGGAGAGCTCGCCGCGGAGGAAGCTGTTGAGCTGGTCGATCTGGTCGCTCTTCGCCGGAGTGGACTTGTTGGTTTGCATGCGTCGGTGGCTTTGCAAGGGGCTTGCCCGATCGCGTGCGCTCATGATCTCGGTGGCTTGATCGCGCGAGCGCGGTCCGGCGCTGCGCCGCACGCGCGCACCGAGCGCACCCGCACGGCGGTTCCGGGGCGGGGCAGCGGCGGGCCGCGCGCGACGCGCGACGGCAAACCGCGATCACCCACGCCTCGAAGGCGCGACCTGCGTTACGGTGATCGCGATGCCCCGTCGACTGGCCGCCGCGCTCTGCGCCCTCGCGCTCGGCGCGACGCGTGCGGCGGCCGCGCCGGATGCCACGGCGACCGCGCCGACCGCGCCGACCGCGCCGGTCACGTCTGCGGCCGCGACCGATCCGGCGGCGATGGTCGACGAGGTCATCGCCGAGGTCGCCCGGCTGCGCGGGCTCGCGCGGCTGCGGCCGATCGCGCGCGCGGTGGTCGGGCCCGACGATCTCGCGAGCGTGGCCGACGCCTCGGCCGCCCGGGTCGCCGACGACGCGCTCGGGTTCGCGGCGGCGCGCTGGGGCCTGCTCGGGCAGGCCGACGCCTACGGCGCGGTGCGCGGCGCGGTGCTGCGCGCGCAGCTGGTCGGCTTCTACGATCGCGTCGCGAAGCGGCTCTACGTCGGCGCGGACGACGGCGATCCGCTCGCGCGCCGGCTCTTGCTCGCGCACGAGATCGATCACGCGCTGGTCGATCAGCACTTCGGGCTGGGCAAGCTCCTCGACGCCAAGGGCCTCGACGGCGACGCCGCGCTCGCGCGCCAGGCGCTGGTCGAGGGCGACGCGATGGCGGTGATGGCCGAGGTCGTGCTCGCGCAGGTCGGCGCGCCCGCGCCGTGGACCGATCCCGAGGCCGCGGCCACGCTCGATCACACGCTCGCGACCGGCGGGCCGGCGTCGGCCGCGCTCGGCAGCGCCCCGCCGTGGCTGCGCGATCGCATGCTGTTCCCGTACCGCGCCGGCCTCGCGTTCGTCGCCGGGATCCGC
>JAIOQA010000142.1 GCA_021413675.1 Deltaproteobacteria bacterium
CGCGGCGCTCGGCGGCAAGGGCGGCGCGCCTGCAGCGGCGGCGCCGGTGGCGCCCGTGGCGGCGGCGCCCGCGGCGAGCGGAGCTGCGGCGCCCGCACCCGGCAAGGCCGAGCCGGCGAAGGCGCCCGTGTCGGAGCCCGACGCGAGCGTGCAGAAGGTCGTCGCGGCCGGCAAGGCCGACGAGGACAAGCAGAAGACCGAGGCGACCTCGCGCGCGAACGCGTACCAGGCGCAGACCGAGGTCGAGAAGCAGGCGGCGATCGCGGCCGAGGCGAAGCTCAAGGCAGCGCAGCCGGCGGTGGCGCCGGCGGGGCCCGTGAGCGCGGACGGCGCGGCGCCGGAGGGCGCGACGCCCGACGCGAAGGCGCCCGACGCGACGGGTCCGGACCGCCTGAGCCCCCTGCAGCGTGCCTGGCTGGAGGAGAACAGCAGCACGGCGCAGGCGCGGATCACGCCCCTGCTGGCGCAGATCCCCGGGCTGGTCGCCGCCATCGCGGCGAAGGTGGCGACCGGCGCGGCTGACGGGGAGACGAAGGGCGACGCGCGGCGGGTGCCCGCGCTCAAGGAAGAGCTGGAGAAGGCCCAGACCGCCAGCGCCGAGCTCAGCGCGTTGCTGCGCGACGCGACGTTCGACCAGGCGAAGAACCACCTGGTGAGCAAGGTGCTGGCGCCGGTGTTCAAGGTGGAGAAGGAGCTGCCAACGATCGCCGCGCGGCACAAGGTCGAGCACGGCGCGAAGGCCTCGGACGCGAAGCCCGCCGACGCGATGGCGTCATCGGACCCGACGGCGCCGGACACGAAGGGCGCCGACGCGAAGGCGCCGGATCACAAGCTATCGATCCCGTTCACGATGCACGGTGCGGCGCACCACCTGATCATCACGCAGTCCGCGAGTCCGCGCGTGGAGATGGCGTCCACGATCGGACTGCTCACCGCCAAGATCGACGCGCTCGTCGCAGCGCTGAGCTCGGTCACGCCGCCGCCGACGGCGCAGCTCGCGGCGCTGGCTCGCCTGAAGACCGCCGCCAACGCGCTCGAGCACGCCTTGCAGGCCACCAACGGCGCGACTCCACCGACGCAACTGGGGAACAACTCCCCCGAGGCGCAGGCCGTCGTCCACGCACTCGTCGCGTACGCGAGCACGTACGACGCCGACGACCTCGATGTCCTCGCCGACCCCGCGGCCGCGCTCCGCGCGCACGCAGGATACGGGTGGTTGCGGACCCACGGACTCGCCGTGGACTTCGAGACCCGGATCCTGACCCAGGCGACGCGGTTCCCGCGCCCGCGCGTCCGGGCGATCCTCGATGGAATCGCGAAGTGGTCCGCCGTCCCGGGCTTCGCGTTCAAGGTCACGCAGGCCGTGGATACGAACCGGTTCTGGTCGCCAAACGACGGGTTCTTCTTCGAGCTCGAGGCCCTCGGCTCGCTGAACGATCTCCGGATCGCCGACGTGACGATCGGGGGCAACGTGATCGACGCCCTGACGGCGGCTGGGGTCCTCATCGACACCAAGTTCGAGATCGGCATGGACCCCGCGAGTCTGCTGCCGGGGCAGACTCCCCAGCTCAAGCCAGCCATCCGGCGCCAGATGGCAGCCATGGTCGGCGCGGTTGGCACCGTGATCGGCGGGATCACCATCAAGGACTGGCACTTCCTCTGCGCCAGCGCGCCCGACGCGACGACCCAGGCGTACTTGAATGCCCAGGGAATTGCGTCCCACTTCGTAACGCGCTGAGGTACTCCCCATGGCGTTGTATGCGTATTCCCTGTTCCTCGCGCGCGAGCACGCCGCGGCGAGCCTGCTCGCCGACCTCGAGCGCTTCGGCCTCGTCGATGGCGGCGCGATGCTCGGGGTACCGGTCGAGGCGCACGAGTGGACGAACGCGCAGCAGCCGGCCTGTCCGCTGTCAGTCGTCGAGCTGGCGCTGGACGACGCGGGGTTCGAGCGGCTGCTGCGCGAGCGCGCCAGCGCGCTGATCGAGTGGCTTTGGCGTGCGATCGCCGAGGCCGGGGTCGCGCACGCGTACATCCCGGGCGGTGGAGATTTCCCCTATCACGAAGGCGGCGTCCGCACCGACGTGGCGATCGGCGAGCACCTCGGAGATGTGGTCGCGACGGGCACGGTCCGGATCGTTCATCCGTTGATGCTCTTCGCGACGCGCACCACCGCTGGCGAGTGGGCGACCGGCGCCAAGTCGATGCTGGTCGAGGTCCGCCCCGGGCTGGGCTGCCTGCTCGTCTTCGGGCAGCGCGATCCGGCCACCGGCGCGCTCGAGCTGTTCGAACCCGCGACCCTGTACGAGCGCCTGCGCGACGAGCTGATGGGTTTGCAGGCAGCGCGTCGATCGACGCCGTCGTGATCGCGCTCAGCGGCGGCGCGCGCGGCCGCCGGTCGGGTGACAGCCGGCGCAGTCGCTGGTGTCGTCGATGTTGCGGCGGCTGTGGATGCTCTCGATGTTGGCGGGCGTGTGCTCGTGGCAGCCGTAGCAGGTGTAGCTGCGGGTCGTGCGCGGGTGGCAGGTCGCGCAGGCGATGCGGCCGCCGCCGCCATGGGTGACCGGGAAGACGTGATCGTCGGGCAGCGCGGGCTCGCCGATCGGCGCGCGCGCGTCGGGCCGCGGCATCGCGTCGGGCCGCGGCATCGCGTCCGGCCGCGGCATCGCGTCGATCGGCTCGCCATCGCCCGTCTCGCCATCGCTCGCGCCGTCGCCCGGCTCGCCATCGCCAGACGAACCACTGCCCTCGCCTGCCCCGCCCTCGCCCGGGCGGCGCACCGGCTTCCAGGCCTCGGTCGTGTGGCAGCGTCCGCAGTCATGGCCGTTGTCGCCGCGGTGGACGTCGTCGTCCCGGTGGCAGCCGATGCAGGCGCTCGGCGCCAGCGCGAACGCGGCGAGCCCGCGCACCCGCACGTGACACGCCTCGCACCGCGCCTCGGCGTGCTTGCCATCGAGGGCGAACGTCGTCTTGCCGTGATCGAAGCGATCGCCGAACCGATCGACGCCGTCGTGGCACGCGAGGCAGGCGTCGCCCCACGCCGCGGTGTGGTGGGTCAGGAACTCGTCGGGATCGTCCTTGTGGCAGCCCGCGCAGCGGTCCTTCGCGAAGTGCAGCACGTCGTCGCCGTGGCAATCGCCGCAGCGAAAGCGCCCGCCGTCCTGCTTCTTGCCGTGCGCGGTGAGCGCGAAGCCGGTGGCCTCGTGCGGGAAGCCGCCGCTGATCTGCGTGATCTCCGCGTCGCTGCCGCGGTGCTCGGTGTGGCAGCGCAGGCACGCGCTCACCTCGGGCAGCTTGCCGTGCAGCGGCGCCTTCTGCGCGATGTCGTCGCGGATGTCGTCATGGCACGCGAGGCAGCGATCCGACATCACGCCCGCGCCGAAGCCGGTGTGGCAGGCAAGGCAGTCGAGCTCGCCGTGGTTCGCGACGCCGCCGTGGTGCTCGCCATCGCTCTCGCGGTTGAGGCCGCCGGGGCTGACCAGGCCACCGCCGGTGAGGCCCCAGGCCGCGGCGATGCCGGCGATCGCGACGATCGCGGAGATCAGCGCGAGCGGGGTCGCGAACGGCAGGCGATGGCGGCTCATCGCAGCCCCGCGCCGTAGTAGAGCGCCACCGCGACGTGCGCGAACCCGAGCACGAACATGCCGACGCCGAGCGGCACGTGCACGGTGTGCCACAGCGCGAGCAGGCGGCGATGGCGCGGGATGCGGACGACGCGCAGCTTGAGGCGATCGCGCGCCGCGGTCAGCTGCCGGCTCACGCGCGGCGCGAGGCCCGGTTGCGACAGCTGGGTGTCGAGCTCGCCGAGCAGCGCGGCGATCGCCGCCTGCGACATCTCCTCGCCGGCGGTGGTGCGCGGCAGGGCCGTGTACAGGTAGCGCCCGACGAACCCGCTGACCACGACGACCATCACGGCGATCGCGGTCGCACCGGCGAGGCCCGAGAACCGCCAGTTGGTGTGGAGCAGGACCAGCGCGGGCCCGACGATGCCGGTGAAGATGTGGACCCGCAGCCAGGTCTGCATCGGGCCCCACGCGCCGGTGCGCGCGCGCTTGCGTAGCGAGTACGCGACCTCGGTCGCGATCATGAGCGCGAAGCCCGCGATGCCGAGCGCGTGGCCGACCGCCGCGCCGGGCGCGGTTCGCGGCAGCACCGCGAACACCGCGATCGCGATCGCCACCGCGATCGCGGACCCGATCAGCTCGGGTACCGCGCGCCCGGGCGCGCGCGGCCGCCTCGGAACCTGCGAAGCTCGCGCTTCCAGGTTCCCTTTCGATCGATCGGCCCCGTCGAGGACGACGGTCCCGATCTCATCCGGACCCTGAGCCGCCGAACCTTCGGTTCGCCTCATGGGGCCCCCGCCGCCGCGCCGAGCTCGATGAGCCGCGCCAGCGCGCCCGGCGGATCGGCGTCGAGCGCCGCGCGCAGCGCCGACAGATCCACGCGATGCCGCACCAGCCGGGTCAGCGCCCGCGCGGCCGCCGGATCGTTCATGACCAGCGCGCCGACCAGGTGGCGGGGCCCGACGACGACGCGCACGCGCCGCGCCGGATCGTCGCCGGTCAGCGTCCACGCCGTCGGCCGCGCGCGCCAGCTCAGGCTGTCGCCGCGCGCGATCGTCACGAGATCGTCGTCGGCATCGGGCTGCCCGACCGCGCCGATGATCGTGATCGTGATCGCGCCGAGCCGCGTGACGTTGAGGCTCGGCGGGCGGCGATAGCCCGCGGGCGCGCCGGTCATCGCGGTGCCGGCGATCGCGCCGTGCGCGAGCGCGGTCGACCACAGGCTGTCGACCACGCCCTCCCCGGTGTCCGGATCCCGGACCTCGGCGACATCGCCCGCCGCGTACACGTGCTCGGCGCTGGTCTGGAAGCGGTGGTCGACGCGGACGCCGCGGCCGATCGACAGCCCGGCCTGGCGCGCGAGCTCGAGCCGCGGCGCGACGCCGATCGCGACCGCGACCAGATCGCACTTGATCGTGTCTCCGGCGGTGGTCTCGACCCACGCGACCTTGCCGCGGTGGCCGACGACCCGCGCGACCTGGGTCTGGTGGTGCAGCGCGATGCCGTGCGCGACCAGCGCATCTTCGACCTGCTGCGACTCGACCGGATCGAGCACGTGGGCCCAGAACCGCGCGCCGCGCAGCAGGTAGTGGACCTCGACGCCGCGCGCGCGCAGGCCCTCGGCCAGCTCGATCGCCGTCGGGCCGCCGCCGATCACGACCGCGCGCTTCGCGCCACCGGCGCGGGCGATCAGGTTGCGGACGTCGTCGAGATCGTCGAGCTTCACCACGCCGTCGAGCTCCGCGCCCGGGAAGCTCGGCGGGATCGCCGCGGCGCCGGTCGCGAGCAGCAGCCGATCCCAGGGCACGACCGCGCCACCGGCGAGGTGCAGCTCGCGCCGCGCTAGATCGAGCTGGCGCGCGTCGTCGGTGCGACGATCGAGGCGGAGCGCGGCGATCTCGTCGCGCCCGCGGATGAAGACCTGCTTGTCGGGCACGGTGCCCGCGAGCAGGTACGCGAGGCCGGGGCGCGAGTAGAACGCGTGCGGCTCGCGACCGACCATGACGATCTCCGCCACCCCATCGCGCGCGCGGATCGCCTCGGCCGCGGCCAGCCCGGCGGCGCCGCTGCCGACGATGACGTGCCTCACGGCAGGTCCTCCGCCGCGTCCTCGACCGGGCCGAACCACAGGACGTCGCGCGGGCAGCGCGCGATGCACTCGCCGCAGCTGATGCAGCGCTGATCGACGATCACCGCGCCGACGCGCGCGTGGCTGCGCACGTCGATGCCGATCGGGCAGTTGTACGAGCAGATGCCGCACTGCACGCAGCGCTCGGGATCCGAGGTGACCACCGCCTCGGCGAGCAAGCGCACGCGGGCCAGCAGGTCGAGCGGATCGGACACGTCGTCGGCGATGCTACGCCCGCGCGATCATCCCTGCACGATCAGGGGCCGCCGAACCTTCGGTTCGGCTCACGACTCGCAGAATCTGCGCCTCCGACAGACTCGCTGCGGCTAACCGCCGCACTGCCCGTGTCCGGACGGCGGACAGTGTCCGATCGCCAGCACGTCCATCGAGATCGCGACGCCGACGTGGATCAGCACGCCGCCCCAGATCGACCGCGTCCGCATCGCGAGCGTGCCGAGGATCAGGCCGGCGCCGATCGCGCCCAGGGTCTCGGGCATCGGCTTGCCGTAGTGGATCATGCAGTACGGCACGATCATCACGAACACCGCGTTGGAGCCGGCCAGCCGGCGCAGGGTCGACAGCATCACGCCGCGGAAGAAGAACTCGAGCGAGAGGAACTGCGCCGCGTACATCGCCTCCCACGACCACAGGTCGAGGCTCGAGCGATTCGCCAGCTTGTAGAACGGGTACGTGTGCAGGAACGACTTCGTCGTCGACGCGATGACCACCGCCGGGAACACCGCGGCGAACAGCGCGGCGTAGACCCAGAGGTGCTTCCAGAAGCCCTTGAACGACAGGTGCTGGTCGCGGACCCGCACGCCCGGCACGAACGCGATCAGGATCGCGGGCAGCACCACGTAGCCGAGCACGCGCCAGCCCGACCACCACAGGAAGCCCCACAGCTGCCAGTACTTCTGGTTGTCCGCGGTCTGCGGGTAGATCTTCTCGAACAGATCGTGGTTGCCCAGGTACTCCTGCGCGGTCAGCGAGATCGCGACCACCAGCAGCACCGCGACGACCTTCTTGTCGAGCGGCGGCCCGACCCGCGTTGCGTTGCGACCCAGCGGCCTGCGCAGCTCGCTGACGACCAGCACAAGGCTGATCGCGAGCGCGCCGAAGACCTCGCCCCAGTTGCGCCCGTAGTGGAACATCACGAACGGGATCAGCGCGACGAACACGCCGGTCGGTCCGAAGACCGGACGCAGCGTCGTGAGCACGTAGCCGAACAGGAGCACGACCAGCGCGACCTCGAGCGCGAGCTGGATCGCGGCCCACTGCAACCACGCGCCGCTGCCGACCGGATCGAGCGCGGGCTTGTAGAACATCGCGCACGCCACGCCCGCGCCGAGCGCCAGCCACACCCGCACATCGGCGAGCACCGCGCCGGCCGCGCGCAGCTGATCGGCGGCGCGGCTCCCCGGCAGGCAGGCCGCGACCGCGACCGGCATCACGACGCACGCCGCGACCGCGACCAGCGCCTGCCAGCCGTAGCCGCGCACCAGCCAGGCCAGCTCCGAGCCCTCACCGCGGTAGGGGAACCAGCCCTTGTAGTGATCGCCGTTGCCCAGGTACCAGGTGAAGGTCAGCGCGAACGCCGAGATCACGAGGATCGCGAGCACGCCGCGATCGAAGCCCGGCGCGTCGGCGGGGCGACCATCGCGATCGATGTGGGCCCACGCGCCGGTCGACACCGCGCGCCACGCGCGCAGCACGCGGCCGCCGCTCGCGACCTCGGCCATTACTTCACTTCACCAGCGTCGGCAGCAGATCCGCGCCGTGGCGCAGCCGGCGACGCGCGATCTCCTTGCCGAGCACCTCGATGGTCTCGAACAGGGGCGGCGACGCCTTGCGGCCGGTGACCAGCAGGCGCAGAACCGGGAAGGTGACCTTGGCCTTCTGGCCGATCGCCTCGGACCAGGCGCGGGCGACCTCCTCGATCGTCTTGTGCGCCCAGCCGTCCTTGGCCTCGAGCTGCTCGACCAGCGTGCGCAGGTCGGTCGCCATCTGGGCGATCGGCCACGTCGCCGAGAGCTTGGTCAGCTCGGCGATCACGTCGGGCCGCGACGCCAGATCGAGGTCGCCCGAGAAGAAGTACTCGATCGCCGGGATCAGCTCGTCGAGGCGCTTGATGCGCTCGCGGACCAGCGGCAGGACCTTGGTCAGGTAGCCCTTGTTGAGCCGCCAGTCGATGACCGCGTCGGCGAGCGCATCGTACGAGAGGTCGTGGATGTACTTCTCGTTGAGCCAGGTCAGCTTGTCGAGGTTGAAGACCGGGCCGCCGAGCGAGATCCGATCCCACGAGAACGCGGCGATCATCTCCTCGAGCGTGAACTTCTCCCGGTCGTCGCCGAACGACCAGCCCATCAGGCCGAGGAAGTTCAGGAGCGCGTGCGGCAGGACGCCGGCGTCGCGGTAGTAGTTGATCGAGACCGGGTTCTTGCGCTTCGAGATCTTCGACTTGTCGGCGTTGCGCAGGAGCGGCATGTGGTACCAGGCCGGCTCCTCCCACCCGAACGCGCGGTAGAGCAGCACGTGCTTCGGCGTCGACGAGATCCACTCCTCGGCGCGGATCACGTGGGTGATCTCCATGAGGTGATCGTCGACCACGTTGGCCAGGTGGTAGGTCGGCATGCCGTCCGACTTGAGCAGCACCTGGTCGTCGACCTGGCCGACGTCGATCGAGACGTCGCCGCGCAGGCGATCCTTCACGACCACGGAGCCCTCGAGCGGCGTGGCCAGGCGCACGACGTGGACCTCGCCGGCGGCGGCGCGCGCGGCGCCCTCCTTGGGATCGAGGCCGCGGCAGTGGCGGTCGTAGCCGAGCGTCAGCTTCTCGGCCTGCTGCTGGACGCGCAGCTTGGCCAGGCGCTCGGTCGTGCAGAAGCAGCGATAGGCCGCGCCGCTGTCGATGAGCATCTGGGCGTGGGCGGCGTAGATCGCGCCGCGCTCGCTCTGGCGATAGGGCGCGTGCGGCCCGCCGATGTCGGGCCCCTCGTCCCACGACAGCCCGACCCAGCGGAGGGCGTCGTAGATCATCTGCTCGCTGTCGCCGCGAGCGCGGGTCTGATCGGTGTCCTCGATGCGCAGGATGAACTTGCCACCCTGCTGCTTCGCGAAGACGTAGTTGAAGAGCGCGATGTAGGCGGTCCCGACGTGCGGATCACCGGTGGGCGACGGCGCGATGCGAACGCGCACGGGGCGCCCAGAGGTACTGGCAGCCATGATGCGCGCTTGTAGCACGAGACACACCGGCGCCGGATCGCGGCGGGATCGGGTTCGCGCGGATCGGCCGGCCTGCTAGCCTGGGGCGTGCCCCGCCCGCTGGTCTGTGCCGGTCTCCTCTGTGCGATGGCGGGGGCCGCGACCGCGGACCCCGCGCCCACGACCCTCGAGGGCGATGTCGTCGCCGCCCGCGGCCGGTGGACCGAGGACGGGCTGCGCATCGTCACCGACGCGACCATCCGCACCAGCGATGGCACCGAGGTCGACGTGCTCGCCGCCGGCGGCGCGGCCGATGGCTTCGGGCAGATCACCTACCCGGGCACGCCCTGGCTCGAGCCCGGCCTGCACGTGAACATCACCGGCCACCGCGACACCACCCGCCGCGGCAGGTCGGTGCTGGTGGTCGACGACGCGACCATCGCGACCGGGGGCGGCGCCGCGCCGTTCGTGCGCGAGGGGCCGGTCGCCGATCACTACCTGTACTGGGCCTCGGGCTGCATCATCCTCAACTACGACAGCGCGGGCACCGCCGAGGTCGCCGGCGACGCCGAGTTCCCCGAGCTCGACGCCGCCGCCCAGGCCTGGAACACCGGCACCGCCGGCTGCTCGTACATGAACCTGCAGATCGGCGATCGGGTCACCGGTCGCGAGGCCGGCAAGGACTACGTCAACACCGTCATCTTCCGCGATCGCGCGTGGTGCTCGCCCGAGGACACGACCGATCCCAAGCTCTGCCACAACCCCGCCGCTGCGGCGCTCACGACCCTGACCTTCATCAAGGATCCGAAGAGCGCACGGGTCGGCGAGATCGTCGACGCCGACGTCGAGTTCAACGGCGTCGACTTCGCGATCGCGGTCGGCGGGCAGACCACCGGCACGTCGTCGTGCAAGAGCGATCTGCTCAACACCGCGACCCACGAGTTCGGCCACGTGCTCGGCCTCGAGCACACCTGTCGTGCGCCCAACGATCCGGCGCGGGTCGACGGCGACGGCGTGGCGGTGCCGTTCTGCACCTCGACGACCGACCCGGCGATCACCGAGGCGACGATGTACCCGTACGAGGGTTGCGCCGAGACCTCGAAGGTCTCGCTCGAGGCCGACGACATCGCCGGCGCGTGCGCGATCGCGCCGAAAGCCGATGATCCCGGCTCGTGCGCGCCGGTGCCGGATCCGACCCAGGGCTGCTGCCAGGCCGGCGACGGCGGCCGGTCGTCGTCGGTGCTGCTGGCGCTGGGCCTGGCGCTGGCGATCCGCCGGCGTCGCCAGCGGTAGTCAGTGCGCGTCCTCGTCGGCGATCTCTTCGACCGTCGCGAGGACATCTTTGACATCGAGGACCCGCAGGCGCTCGTCCCAGGGCACGCGGACGCCGGCCTCCTTGCGGAACAGCACCTTCGCGCCGTGCGGCACGCCCGAGACGTTCTCGGCGATGTCGTCGGAGCTCGGGCGATCGCGGGCGACCTCGATGACCTCGCCGTAGAGCGCCTCGTGCTGGGCCTCCTTGGCGCCGACCGGCAGGTACAGGCCGGCGTCGGTGCGGTCCTCGTCGCGCAGGACGTGGACGAGGATGCGCATGCCGAGCGGCATGATGAGGCGGTGCGCCTTGCGGGGCGGATCGATCGGCATTCGCGCGGGGAGCCTACAGGCTTTCCTTGAACACCACCGCGCCGCTCTGCTCGAGACAGTTCACGGCGGCGAACCCGAGCGACGCCAGGTTGGCGCGGACCGCGGCGAGGCGCGCGGTCAGCGCGGCGTCCTTGCAGAACGCCGAGCGGATCACGACGGTATCGCCGGACTCGCTGACCTGCGCCCAGAGCTGCTCCTTGGCCAGCGCCTGGCCGAGCGCGGTCACCGCCATCGAGCGCTGGCGCGGCCGCGGATCGATGACCGGGGCGGGCGGCGGCTCGACCTCGGTCGGCGCGGCGCTGCCCGAGCGATCGGCCACGACCGAGGGCGCCGCCGCGGGGGTCTCCGAGGCGTTCGTGGTCGGCGCGGCCGCCGACCCGCCGCTCACCACGAACCAGGTGACCGCGGCGATCGCGGCGGCCGCCCCGATGCCGGCGAACAGCCACGGGAAGCCGCCGCTGTCGGGCTCGGCGATGGCGGTGCCACCGGCGACCAGGCGCTCGCGCAGGGTCTCGCGCTTGGCCCGCGGCGGCGCGGTGCTCTCGGCGGGCATCGGCGCGTGGCAGCGCGGGCACTTGGGGTAGCCGCGCGGCACCGCGACCGCGCAGCGCGGGCACGGCGTTGTGGAAGCCTCGGGCACGGGCAGATGATACCGAGTGGGCGCCTACAGGACCAGCTTGTAGCCGAAGCCGTAGACCGTGAGGATGTGGCGCGGGTTCTTCTGGTCTTCCTCCAGCTTGCGCCGGAGCTTGACGATGAAGTTGTCGACGGTGCGGTTGGTCGCCGACGCCTGGACGCCCCAGACCTTCTCGAGCAGCTCGTCGCGCGCGACGGCCTCGTCGGCGTGCTCGCGGAGCAGCTTCAGGACCTCGAGCTCGTAGAAGGTGAGCCGCTTGGAGGCCCGGCCCTTGGTCATCACGTGCTTGCGCGCGTTGATGGTCCACTGGCCGATCGGGAACGACTCGTCCGAGGCGTGCAGCCGGGCCTGGCGCCGGAAGATCGCGTTGATGCGGGCGATGAGCTCGGCGATCGAGAACGGCTTGGTGACGTAGTCGTCGGCGCCGGCCTCGAGCCCGCGGACCTTGTCGGCCTCCTGGGCCTTCGCGGTCAGGATGATGATCGGCACCACCGGGTTGCGCGAGCGCATCGTCTCGCACACGCGGTAGCCGTTGTCGTCGGGCAGCATCAGGTCGAGGAGGACCAGGTCGGGGTCCCACTCCATCGCTGCCTCGAGCCCCTCGGCGCCGGTGCCGCGCGACTGGACCTCGAAGCCCTCGAACGTGAGCGCGTCGGTCAGGCCGCGGACGAGATCGGGCTCGTCCTCGATCACCAGGATCTTGCGCTGTCCGTCGCGGGCGTCCGCCGTCACGGCAGTGGTTCTACCACGGTTGGACCGCCGTCAGAGCCGGGTGGCTGCGTCGAGGACGCCTCAGGAGGAGGCGGCCGGGAGGCGGATCGTGAAGGTGGCGCCCTTGCCGGGCTCGGAGGTCACGGAGACCTCTCCGCCGTGGGCCTTGGCGATGTGCTCGACGAGGGCCAGGCCGATGCCCGAGCCCCGGATCGGCTTCAGCCGCACCGCCTTGGCCCGGTAGAACCGCTCGAAGATCTGATCCTGCTCGTCGAGATCGATGCCCGGACCCCAGTCTTTTACCGAGAGCGCCACCTGGTCGCCCTCGCGGCGCAGCGCCACCGCGATGCGCTTGCCCTCGGGCGCGTACTTGATCGCGTTGTCGATCAGGTTGAGGACCGCGAGGGTGAAGGCGTTGGCGTCGAGCTTGACCAGCGGCAGATCGGGATCGATGTCCGCCTCGAGCGTCATCTCGGCCTTGGTCAGGCGGTGCTGCGACAGCTCGATCGCGCGGCTGACGACCTCCCCGATGTCACCCTCGGCGAACTCGTAGGCGTTGACCCCGCGCTCGATCTTGGCGAAGTCGAGGACGTTGTCGATGAGGCGGGCCAGCCGCACGCTCTCGCGCCAGATGATCTCGGCGTACTCGGTCGCCTGGCCGGCGCTCTTGGTGCGGCCCATCGCCAGCAACTCGCCGAACATGCTGATGATCGAGAGCGGTGTCTTGAGCTCGTGCGAGACGTTGGTGATGAACTCGCTCTTCAGCTCGTTGGCCCGGCGCTCGCGCCGGATCGCCAGGGCCAGGAAGCCGAGCCCCGACACGATCACGATGAGCGCGGTGCCGATGAGCGCGCTGTCGACGATCTGCCGGCGGCTCGACGCGCCGGCCGGCGGGGCATCGCGCTGGGTGACCCGGACGCGCCACTTGTCGACGGTCTCGCTGAACGGCTGCTCGACCACCACGCCGCCCTGCTCGTCCGTGAACGGCGGGCCGTAGATGAGGCCGCCCTCGTCATCGACCACCCGGTAGACGCGCGGCGACCGCATCAGGAAGAACTGCGGAAACACCAGGCCAACCAGGTGGTTGAGGTCGGCCTCGAGCACGACGTAGTAGGTGCGATCGGCCTCGGTCCGGTGCTCGAACACGAACAGGTACGGCCGGCCGTTGGGATCGAGGTGGAGGAAGTGGACGTGGCCGCGCTTGCGGGGGGCGAGCTGGCGGAGCGGCAGCTGCGGCAGCACCGTGGACAGGAAGAACTTGCTGAATCCCTTGGGGTGCGAGCTTACGGATCCGTCCGGAAGCGGCTGCAGGTTGTCATCGAGCACGAAGATGCTGGCGATGGCCGCGCCGTGCTTCTGAGGCAGCGTCTGGAGGTCGGCCAGGGTGTTCAGGTGGATGGCGTTGAACACCGCGTCGTAGGTATCGGAGAGCTGACTCTCGATCCCCACAACCTTTTCTTCAGCGAGCTCGCGCATCGTGTCGACGATGATTCCGCGCTCGCGGGTCGAGACCTCGCTGGTGTAGCTGTAGCCGTAGTAGGCCAGCCCGCCCGCCGAAGCTAAGACCGCGAAAATGAATATGTTTACGACCCAGAACCGGCGCATCGGCGGGAGCGTATCGTAGCACCTCGGCGCGCGCTTCGAGGCACCGGAACCGGGGTCGCCGACACGCAGATTTCGGGGGATCTCCCGTGATCTTCTAAATGGGTGATGTTGCTAGGGAACGCTGCGTGTGTTAGGACGCTAACTAAGACGGGGTTCAATCCGGACACACAGGTCCGGATTCAACTGCTTTCAGGGACTTGCCCGAGACGAGGCAGGGATGGATTCCATCTTCGAAGAAGCATCGGACGAGGTTGGCGCAGAGATCGAGGCTTATTGCCCGTCTCCGCGCTGCAAGGCCGACACGACCCACACGATCATCTCCATGTACGAAGACGAGGTTCGCCGAGTCCAGTGCGTGGTGTGTGGGGAGGTCCACGCCTACCGCAAACCTCGGGGCGATGCGCCCGAGGAAGGTAGCGCGCAAACCTCCGACTCGCCGAAGAAGAAGCCTTCGGCGAAGACCAGCTGGGAGGACGCGATGTCGCGCGTCCCTGCCAACGAGCTGGCTAATTGTCGGCCTTACTCCATTCGCGACACCTACGAGCAAGGCGATCTGGTAGCGCACCCGGTGTTCGACATCGGGTTCGTTGCGGAGCTCTTGCCCGACAACAAGGTCGAGATCTCGTTCCGTGACGGACCGAGAATCCTCGTCCATAACCGCGGCGATCTGGCCTCGCGGATGCCTGGCATCAGCGAGATCCCTCCGCCGCGTGACGCGAAGAAGAAGAAGCGGACCAAGAAGAAGGAGGAGGCAGCTCCTCCGGTCGCGGTCCGGACCAAGGCCGACATCGACGACGCGCTCGATGTCGCGCGCGCGGCGGCGTCGGCGAAGATGGACGAGTCGCAGCGCACCGTCTCGACCCGGCTCGAGACGGCGAAGGGCAAGGAGAAGGCGAAGCCTGTGAAGGCGGCGCCCGCTCCTGCCGCACCGGTGGCCAAGGCTGCTCCCGCGGCGAAGGCCGCCGCAGCCGACAAGAAGGCGGCGCCCGCGAAGGCGGCGCCGGCGGCCAAGGCGCCCGAGAAGAAGGCAGCGCCGCCCGCGAAGGCGGCGGCGAAGGCGGCACCGGCCAAGAAGCCGGCCGCACCAGCGAAGGCTCCGGCCAAGAAGCCAGCCGCGCCTGCCAAGAAGCACGCGCCCGCGAAGAAGGCCGCGCCTGCCAAGAAGCCCGCGCCTGCGAAGAAGCCGGCTGCCCCCGCGAAGAAGGCCGCGCCTGCCAAGAAGGCGCCCGCCAAGAAGCCCGGAAAGAAGAAGTAGGCGCGCGGGAGTCGCGCGGCCTCCATCTGGAGGCTGCGCGTCCCACGGCCGAGGCTGTATCGTGGTCGTATTGAGCGACCCAGCCTCGGCGCACGCGACGACCGTCGCGGCGATGGATGACGCGAGTGGCGCCGGCGAGATCGACGATCTCCGCCGGAGGCTGCGCCGCGTCGAGCTCGCGCTGGCGGCGACCGGCGATGCGGTCTGGGAGTGGAACCTCGTCACCAACGAGACCTACTACAGCCCGCGCTGGTACGAGCAGCTCGGCTACCGCGACGGCGAGTTGCCGATGGGCTTCGAGACCTGGAAGGGCCTCTGCCACCCGGACGACTTCGAGGCGGCGGTCGCGACGATCAACGCCACGCTGATGCTCCCGACGAGCGAGGGCTACGCGACCGAGTTCCGCATGAAGCACGCGGATGGGTCGTGGATCTGGATCCTCGGCCGCGGCCGCGTCGTCGAGCGCGACGCGGCGGGCGCGCCCGTCCTGGTGAGCGGCACCAACGCGGACATCAGCGCGCGGAGGCGGACCGAGCACGACCTCGCCGAGTCCGACCGACGCC
The DNA here is from genome assembly GCA_021413675.1 of Deltaproteobacteria bacterium. Classification (GTDB taxonomy): domain Bacteria; phylum Myxococcota_A; class Polyangia; order Haliangiales; family Haliangiaceae; genus JAIOQA01. The sequence continues at coordinate 15,305 of JAIOQA010000142.1, forward strand.
TGCGCGCGCTCGCCGACAACCTGCCGCGCGGCATGATGTATCAGCTCGTGATCGACGCCGAGGGCCGGCGGCGGTTCGCGTTCGTCAGCGCCGGCGTGACGCAGGCCCACGGGCTCACGCCCGAGCAGGTCTACCGCGACGCCGGGCTCATCTACGCCCAGATCCATCCCGACGATCTCGCCGGCCTGGTCGCCGCCGAGGAAGAGTCGCGACGCACCGGCGCGGTGTTCGAGGTCGAAGGTCGGATGCGCCATCCCGATGGCGACGAGCGCTGGGTGCTGGTCCGGTCGTCACCGCGACGCGGCGGCCACGGCGAGACGATCTGGGACGGCGTCGAGCTCGACATCACCGAGAGCCGGCGCGCGCAGCTCGCCGCGGTCGAGCACGAGCGTCGGTTCCGCCTGATGGTGCAGAACTTCAACGACATCCTGCTGATCATGGACCGCGAGGGGATCGAGCGGTACGTGAGCTCGGCGTGCGAGCGCATCCTCGGCTTCGCGCCCGAGGAGCTGATCGGTCGCCCGGGCATCGCCTTCGTGCACGCCGACGACCACGCGGCGATCCGCGAGGCGATGTACGCGACGGTGTCCGGCGCGATGCGCTCGGTCACGCTCGAGTTCCGCCACGTCCACAAGGACGGCTCGTGGCGCTGGCTCGAGGCGGTCGGCACCAGCATGCTGAACGATCCCGCGATCGCGGGCGTCGTGATGATCGCGCGCGATGTGACCGCGCGCCACCACGCCGAGGCGGAGCGCGAGCGGCTCGAGGATCACCTGCGCCACGCGCAGAAGATGGAGTCGATCGGCCGGCTCGCGGGCGGCATCGCCCACGACTTCAACAACCTGCTCACCGCGATCAAGGGCAACGTCGCGCTCGCGCTCGCCGACCTCGCCGATCCGGCCGCCGCGCGCGAGCTGCTCGAGGAGGCGGAGCTGGCCGCGGACTCCGCGGCCAACCTGACGCAGCAGCTGCTCGCGTTCTCGCGCAAGCAGGTCGTCGCGCCGCGCGTGATCGATCTGCACACGACCATCGCCGGGCTGCAGAAGATGCTCGGGCGGTTGCTCGGCGAGCCGATCGCGCTCGACGTCGGGCTCGCGCCCGGGCTGTGGGCGGTGAAGATCGATCCCGGCCAGCTCGAGCAGATCCTGGTCAACCTGGCGCTCAACGCCCGCGACGCGATGCCCGCAGGCGGGCGGCTGACGATCGCCGCGGCGAACGCGACGCTGTCCGAGACCCGCGCCCGGGCCCGCGATCTCGCGCCCGGCGACTACGTCCAGATCGAGGTCGCCGACACCGGCCCGGGCATGAGCGAGGCGATCCGCGCGCGCGCGTTCGAGCCGTTCTTCACGACCAAGGAGCTGGGCAAGGGCACCGGCCTCGGCCTCGCGACGGTCTACGGCGCGGTCACCCAGCACCGCGGCCACATCGAGCTGCGCACCTCCTCGGCGGGCACGGCGTTCACGCTGCTCCTGCCCCGCTGCACCGAGCCGACCGCGGCGGCGCCCGAGGCCGCGCGCGCGGGGCTGCCCACCGGCACCGAGACGATCGTCCTCGTCGAGGACGATCACCAGGTCCGCGCGCTGGCGCTGCGCATCCTGCGGCGCCTCGGCTACACCGTGCACGCGTTCGCGAGCGCCGAGGCCGCGCTGGCCGAGCTCGATCGGCTGGAGCCGCTCGACCTGCTGCTCACCGACGTCGTCATGCCGGGCATGAACGGGCGCGAGCTGGCCGACGCGGTGCGCGCGCGCCGCGCCGCGATCAAGGTGCTGTTCAGCTCGGGCTACAGCCCCGACGACATCGTGCGCCACGGCGTGCACGACGGGCGCCTCGACCTGCTCGAGAAGCCCTACCAGCCGAGCACGCTCGCGACCCGGGTCCGCGCGATCCTCGACCGGGCATAGCGCGGCGGATCCGGTGGCTACGCCGGCACGAGCGGCAGGAGCACCGCGAACTCGGTGTACACGCCCTCGCGCGAGTCGACCGTGATGAGTCCGCCGTGGAGCTCGACGAGGCCGCGCGCGATGTACAGGCCGAGGCCGGCGGAGTCGGGCACCGACGAGGTGTGGTGCTTGGCCGGCTGCGCGTCGGAGAACGGCTCGAACAGGCGCGACAGCTGACCGGCGGCGATGCCGACGCCGTCGTCGCGCACGCGCAGCCGCGCCCAGCGGCCGGTGTACATCTCGAGCGGCGGGACATCGACGGTGAGCGAGATCGCGCCACCCTCGCCGGTGTAGCGGATCGCGTTCGACAGGAGATTGACGACGATCTGGTGGACCTTGTCGACGTCGGCGTCGATCGGCGGCACCGCCTCGATCACCGTCGTCACCACCTGGCGCTTGGCCTCGGCGAGCGGCGCGAGCTCGTGGGCGGCGTCGCGGACGACATCGCCGAGCGCGACCGGGCGGCGGCGCAGGAGCACCTTGCCGGCCTCGATGCGGCTCACGTCGAGCATCTCGTCGACCAGCCGCTTGAGGCGGTGCGAGTTGCGGCGCAGGGACGCCAGCGGCCGCTCCATCGCATCGCCGATCTCGCCGAACCGGCCTTCGGCCATGAGATCGAGGTAGCCGACGATGCTGGTCAGCGGCGTGCGCAGCTCGTGCGCGACGATCGAGATGAACTCGGCCTTGGCCGAGCTCTGGCGCTCGAGCTCGGCGTTCTTGGCGCGCAGCTGCTGCTCGCTCTCGGCCAGCGCGCGAGTCCGCTGGCGCACGATCTGATCGAGGTTCGAGGTCACCGCGCGCAGCTCGGAGTTGGCGGCCGCCAGCGCCTCGCCCTTCTCGGCCAGCTCGCGGGTGCGCGCCTCGACCTGCTGCTCCATGCGCGCCGCGGCCTCGAACAGCGCCGCCTGCGACGACCCGGCGGTCGAGCGCTGCTCGGCCTTGTCGAGCAGGACGTCGATCGTGCGCTGGGCCGCGACCAGCTCGGCCTCGAGCTCGGCGATCCGCTCGGCGTCGGCCGCGGCCGGCGTCTTCCGTCGACGGCGTTCACCCGCCATGGCGCTCCCCCGTCCCGATGACCAGCCCGGTCAGCGTGTGGTTGCCCATCAGCGGCCCGGCTTGCTCGCCGAGGGAGTGGAAGCCGATCATCGGCACGCGATCGTAGATGTGCGCCAGCTCGGCGCGACACCCTCGCGCGGTCGCCTCGATGTGGCGGGCCACGCACGAGAAGCCGATCACCGCGCCTGCCTCACCGACCTCGTGGCTGGCGCTCGTGAACGCTCGATCGGTCGTGCCGACCAGATCGCCGGCGCGCATCAGCCGCAGCACCGCACCCGGATCGAACGCGGTCGCCATCGCCAGCGCATCGCCCTCGATCCGCATGACCGAGCGCACGTACGGCTCGCCGCCGATGTAGGTCGCGAACGGGTAGCTCGCCACGACCTGATCGTCGACGGTCGCCGGGCCGCCGACCCGCGCGATCAGCGCGCGGTAGCGGGTCGCGGCCGGGTGGCCGTCGAGCTCGAGGATCAGCCGCCGATCGGGATCGGCGCCGGTCACGACCGTGCGGATCTCGGTCGGGATCATGTGCTCGATCTGCAGCACCGCGAACGGCAGCGTGGTCTCCAGGATCGCGACGACCGCGGCGTCGGCGTGGACCTGGCCGTCGCAGAACACGCGCGTGACCTCGGGATCGGCGTGGCCATCAGACGCCGCGCCGCCGACGAAGTGGATGCGCGACGCGGTCGCGGCCACGCCCAGGCAGAAGCTCTCCTGCACCCGCGAGCGCGGATCGATCATCGTGATCGCGACGTGGCGGCGCAGCTCGAGCGCGTCGGGCGAGACGCCGAGCTCGGCGGCGGCGGCCTCGACCGCGGCCTTGCTCGAGCGCAGCACGTGGCGCGACAGCTCGGGCGCGACGCCGACGCCGACCCGCAAGGACGGCGACGCCAAGGACAGCGCGACGACGGTGTCCTCGTGATCGCCACCGGTGGCGATCTCGCCGCTGGTCGTGCAGCCGATGATGCGCGACTCCGGCAGCGCGCGGACCAGCGCCTTCGCCAGGGCGATCGGGTCGCATCGCCAGGTCGCGAACACGATCACGAGCTGCGGCGCCGGCGCACCACACACGCGCGCGATCTCGCTGGCAGCGCGCGCCGGGTCATGCCCGGACACGACCACCCGTCGGGCGACGAGCTGCGGGTCCCTCACGGCGCGCATGATAGCCCCGAACCGTGTCCGAAAAGTTGCCCCGGAGCACGACTGACCGCTTCGATAAGGCCATGGAGAAGCCCTGCAACGCCTGCGGACAGTCGTTCACGCCGGCCTACGTGTTCCAGGTCGCGGTCCAGGAGGGTGAGAAGCTGTTCTTCTGCTCGCTCGACTGCCGCAAGGCGGCGATCGGCGAGGAGTCATTCCGGGCGCGGCGGGCGCGGCGGATCGCGATCCTCAACCAGAAGGGCGGCACCGGCAAGACCACGACCGCGGTCAACCTGGCGGCCGGCGTCGCCGAGCGCGGCCACAAGACGCTGCTGATCGACACCGACGCGCAGGGCAACGTCGGCGTGTCGCTGGGCGTGGCCGGCGAGCAGACGCTCTACCACGTGCTGGTCGATGGCAAGGAGCCCGCCGAGGTCGCCGTGCCGGTGCGCCAGCACCTCGACGTGATCACCAGCGACCAGACCCTGGCCGCCGCCGAGATCTGGCTCGCGCGCCAGGATCCGGCCCACCGCTCGCGGGTCATGACCAAGCGCCTGAACCTGATGCAGGTGTCGCGGCGCTACGACTACGTGATCGTCGACTGCGGCCCGTCGCTCAACCTGCTCAACCAGAACGCGCTGTCGTACGCCGACGAGGTCGTGATCCCGGTGACCTGCGACTACCTCGCGCTGGTCGGCGTGAAGCAGGTGCTGCGCACGATCAAGGACGTCGAGCGCCACCTCCACCACGCGGTCCGCGTCGCCGCGGTGCTGCCCACGTTCTACGACGGCCGCACCCGCCTCGCGCGCGAGGTGCTCGAGACGCTCCAGGGCCACTTCAAGCAGAAGTGCCTCGAGCCGATCCGCGCCAACACCCGGCTCGCCGAGGCGCCGAGCCACCGCAAGAGCATCTTCGAGTACGCGCCGCAGTCCCACGGCGCGTCGGACTACAACCGCGTCGTCGATTGGCTCGTCTCCAGCAACGCCCAGCAGGCCGTCGGCACCGACGCCACCGCGGCGGCGTGAGGTTCGCATGAAGGAAGAGAAGCTCCTCGCCCACGATCCGCTGAGCGACACCGACGCGATCCTCAGCGAGGATTTCTACGGTCGCTCACCGCGCGAGCTCGACGCCGAGGCCGACGCCCCCGCGCGCCGGCCCGGGCGCCTGCCGCGCGCCACCACCGCGCGCGAGCCCAAGCCGACCCACTACAAGGTCATCTGCATCTCGATGTACACGCGCGACCTCGAGGAGCTCGACGCCAAGGTCGCCGAGCTCAAGCGCCGCGGCTGGACCAAGGCCAACAAGTCGCAGCTGATCCGGCTGGCGCTGGCCTCGCTCGATCTCGACAAGCTGCCGACGCCGCAGCAATGAGCGGAACCGAGGGTTCCGCGGCTCAGAGTCCGTAGGAGATCGTGACGCGCGGCCTCGCGCGGGCCGATCGATCGTCGTTTCGTCAGACCGGCGACGGCAGGACCAGCGTCGCCGCGTGCTCGCGGATGAGCTTGACGACGACGTCGTTGATCGTGTCTCCGCGATCGACGCTCTCGAAGTAGTGCGACGCGAGCTCGAGGTACTCCTTCGACTTCGCGCCGAACTCCTCGAAGTCGAGCTTCTTGATGAGCTTGCCCTTGTGCTTCGCGAACGCGCCCACCTCGATGGCGCCGAGCGCGGCGTCGAAGCGGGTCAGGTACTGCTGGTACTCTTCGGCCAGGTCGTCGGCCATGGCGCCGAGCGTAGTCCGGCTCGCGCGGCCGCGGCAAGGCCGGGGCACGTTCACCTTTGCCACGCGGGTCCGCGTGGGGAGGCGCCCGCCGTGCCATATGCTGCGGCGTGACGTCACGCGCGCTCACCCTCCGCACCGGCGTCACCGTCGCCGCCGCGGCGCTGGTCGCGACGATGCTGACGTCTGCGACGGTGGTCGGGTGGCACGGACCGGCCACGGTCGCGATCATCGCAGGACCCTTCGCGGGCATCGTGACCGTCCTCATCGCGACGCGGGGCCCCGATCAGCGCGATCGCCTCGGGCTGCGCGGCGTCCGCGCCCGCTACCTGATCGGCGCGGTCGTGATCGGCGCATCGGCGTGGCTCTGGCAGATCATGGTGAGCATCGCGCTGACCGCGCCCGCCCCCCATCGCGCGTTCAATGGCGAGCTGCCTGGGCCATGGGTGATGGGGCTAGACCACGCGATCACCGCGCTCGTGACCGCGATGCTGTTCCACGGCGTGCTGGCGCGATCCCTGGCGACCCGCTGGTCGGGTCCGGCAGCGATCGCGCTGTCGACGCTGGCCCTCGCGATGTTCGGGAGCACGCCGGCAGGACTGCCCGGCGCGGTCTTCCTCGGGGTCGTGGCAGGCGCGCTCGCGCTGCGCACCGACTCGATCGCACCCGGCCTCGCGCTCCTGATCGTGATCGGCCTGTTCCGCGTGCTCATGACCACGCACGCGTTCGCGTCCCCGGTGTGGCACCTGGTGTTCGCAGATCGCGCCGCGCTGCTGGCGACCTCGATCACGCTGACGATCGCGGGCCTCGCGATCGCGCTGTGGCCGGAACGCGCCCCAACCGCGGATGCGCGCGAGGCCGCGACGTCGCCGGCTCCGAGCGGGACATTCGATCTGCGGGGCGGGCTCGCGCTCGCGGTCTGGGCGCTGGCGGCCCATGTGCTCGTGGGCCAGGCCGTGGTCGCGTGGAGCGGCTCGCCGCTCGCGGCCGGGATCGCCGCGCAGCTCGCGACCGCGGTGATCATCGTTGGCGGCGCGCGCGGCATCGGCGTGGGCGCGCGCGTCGGGCTCGAGCTACCCGAGGCGCGTTACCTCGCCGCGGCGATCGTCATCGGCATCTGCAAGGGCGAGGCGCTGGGTTGGACCAACGCGCCGGTCGTCGCGGCGTTCGGGCCGGACGCGTGGAAGGACCGCCTGAACCCCGTCGACCTCGGCGTCGGCATCGGCGTGTTCGCGGTCCTGCCCGCGATCTGCGAGGAGCTGCTGTTCCGCGGCGTGATCGCGCGCGCGCTCGCGACCGCGTGGTCGCACCGCAAGGCGATCATCGTGAGCGCCCTCGCCTTCGCGCTTTCGCACCACTCGCCCTACCAGCTGTTCGGACCGTTCACGAGCGGCCTCATCGCCGGCTACATCACGCTGCGCACCGACTCGATCGTCCCCGCGATGCTCACGCACTTCTGCCACAACGCCGTGGTCGTGCTCGGCGCCGCGGACCAGCCCGCCGGGCTCGTCGACTGGCTCGACGCCCACCCGGTCCTCGGCCCGGCGATCGCCGCGACGCTGACCGCAGCCGCGATCGCCGTCTGCGCGCTCGGGCCGCCCCGGAACGCGCGCGCATCGCCCGCGCCGGGATGACCGTTCAGAACCGCTTGCCGAGGCCGACCGTGATCGTGTGCGTGACGTCCGAGCGCGCTGCCGCGGTCGACGCCGTGCCGCGCATCGAGGCCGCCGCCGCGCCGGCCCACGTGGTCTTCGCGTAGGACAGCTGGTAGCCGGCGTCGAGGGTGACCGACGACTTCCACTGGTACGACACGAGACCCGAGGCCCACACCGCGATCACCTTGGAGGCGGCGCCGTCCTCGAGGCCCTTGGTCTGGACCCGCTTGCCGGGGAACAGCACGTCGGCGCTGGCGACCGCGCCGAGCTTGGGCGAGAGCCGCGGGATCTCGAGCGCGAGGCCGGCGGTGGGGCCGCTCAGGTTCTCCGACGGGATCTTGGCCAGGTTCTTCGTGAAGTCGCCGACGTTGGCGACCGCGAACATGCCGTAGTGGTAGCCGACCTTGCCCCACGCGACCATGCCGTTGGCCTTGTGCCAGTCGTAGCCGAGCTTGGCGCGGAGATCGATGTCGTGGGTGACGAAGCCGATGTCCGCCGACGTCGTGCCGTCGGTGTAGCGGATGCCGGGCTGGGCGCGACCGCCGACGTAGCCGAGGTCGGCGCCGAGGCGGAAGTCGGTCTTGTACTTCACGTCGATGCCGCCGCCGATCGCGAGCGCGATCGCCGAGCTGCCGAGCTTGTAGTTGGCGAGCGTGCCGGTGCCGTTGGACCGGAAGTTCTGGCCGAGGGCGGCGAAGCCGATGCGCGCGTCGGCGCGGATCACGCGCGGCGCGCGGGTATCGGACGAGACCTCCTTGGCGCGGATCCAGCCCGAGTCGCCATCCTGGTTCTCGACCTCGAGCCACTCGCCGGAGTCGTCCTCGCCGACGATCGCCAGGCGATCGCCCTTGGCGACGGTCGTGACCGCCTTGCCGCGGCGCGACGGCTTGGCGCGCAGATCGGTCTCCTCGGCGACGACCGTGACGGTCTTGCGCGCGGGCTCGGCCTCGGCCTCCTCGGCCTCGTCGCCTTCGCTCTCCTCGACCTCGTCGTCGTCGCGATCGCGGTGGCGCGCCTTGGGCGCGGGCTTCTTCGCGGGCTTCTTCGCGCGCGGCGCCGGCTCGTCGGCCTCGTCCGCCTCCTCGCGATCGTCCTCGTCGGTCGCGTCCGCGCCGACCCGATCCTCGGGCGCGTCGCCCGACCAGCCGCGGCGCACCGAGCGGCCATCGACGAACGGCCGGCGGCGGGTGTTGCGCTGCACGCCGCGCGCACTGGCGGTGCTGGCGACCTGGCTGCGCGTCACCCAGCCGGTGCGGCCGTTGACCCGGACCTTGAGCCACCGGCCATCGGAGGCGAGCACGGTCATCGACCGGCCGGCGTCCACGCGGACGACCACCGGCGCCTGCTCGCCCGGGCGCTTGAGGATCTTGGTCGTGTGGGTCGTCTTGACCTCCTCGGCGCGAGCGGGGCGAGCGCTGGCGCCCGCGAGAAACCCACAAACGACGGAGGCGACGAGCAGGCGGTTCCTCATGCGACAGGTCCTTTACAAGCCGCGTGCCGATCCTCCGAATCTTGAAATCATTGAGGATTCGTCGCTGGTAGCGATCTCGGCCGATCGCCGAGATCCAGCTAACTCGTCGAAACAACTCCGGTTCGGTTTTCGCAACTCGGCCCGGCCCATGGGGGCCGCCTCCCCAGATCCCATGGGGTCATGGGCCCGGATCCCCACCGGGTCACAATCGAGATCAGGGAGGATCATCCGGTCGCAGGCGTAGAACGATGGCGTTACCATCGGTCGGAATCCACGCGGGAGCCCCATGTCTTTCAAAGCGTCGTTCAACGTGTCGATCGGAGGGAGCGGCGGGGCCGCCAGCGCCAGTGGTGGTGCCGGTGGTGCAGCGGGCGGCTCGAAGTCGCAGGTGGGTCTCAACACCGCGAGCATCTTCGAGTTCACGATCGATGGCTGGCGCAACACCGCGTACATCAAGTCGGTCGAGGGCGGCTACCCCAAGCTCAACACGATCGAGGAGCAGGTCGGCGCCGACAACCTGTTCATCAAGCATGGCTCGACCGTCGAGATCGATCCGATCTCCGTCGAGATGGGCATGCAGACCGGCACCGAGGTGCTGTCGTGGATCCAGTCGTCGTGGCGCAAGGAGTTCTCGCGCCACAGCGGCATGATCACCCACGCCAACTTCGACAAGAAGGCGCTGGTCGACCACCACTTCCGCGACGCGCTGCTCACCGAGGCCGCGTTCCCGACCCTCGACGCCTCGTCGAAGGAGGCCGCGTTCCTCAAGTTCAAGATCCAGCCCGAGGCGGTCGAGCTCAAGCCGGCCTCCAAGTCCACGGTCGGCCAGAACCTGTCGCCGAAGCAGAAGATGTGGACGGCGAACTCGTTCAGCCTGAAGCTCGACGGCCTCGACGTGTCGAAGGTCGCCAAGATCGAGGGCTTCACCGTCAAGCAGGGCGTGAAGGCGCTCTACGTCGGTGGTCAGCGCTTCCCGCAGTACGAGCCGACCAAGATCACGTTCCCCGATCTCAGCGTGCACATCTCGCAGATCTACGCCGGTAGCATCATGGACTGGTACGAGAACTTCGTGATGAAGGGCAAGCGCGACCCGTCCCAGGAGAAGCAGGGGGCGATCGAGTTCCTCGCGCCCGATCACAAGACGGTCATCTACCGGATCAAGCTGACCAACGTCGGCATCAAGTCCTGCATGATCGAGCGGTCGGCGTCGAACGACGCCAACACCAAGAAGATCAAGTTCGACCTCTACGTCGGCCAGATGGACATCGACGGCGAGGGCGTCCTGTCGATGGCCTGAGCGCGAACACGCGACGCGATGCAGCGACCGGCCCCGCGGCCGGTCTCGTCGTTTTCGGCGCGGCCACGGCGTCTGGTCAGCGCAGCGCGAGCACGTAGAGATCGTAGAGCACGTGGGCGTAGACCGCGTGCGCGAGCGAGCGGTACCAGAAGATCAGCCCGAACGCCGCGCCGCACAGCGCGCGGTACGCGAACACACTGTCGCGATACGCCTCGCCGTGCGCGCCCCAGTGGTGCGCCGCCGAGAACAGGAGCGACGAGCCGATCACCGCGATCGCCAGCGAGGCCCGGGGGCCGAGCCCGCTGCGCCGCAGGAGCGCGCAGCCGCCGGCGAGCGCGCCGACCCGGAACACCAGCTCCTCGTGCACGCCGGCGCCGAGCGACATCACGACCGCCTCGCCGCGCCGCCCGAGGGCGAGCTCGGTGATCGCGAGCGGCAGGTGCGCGACCACGAGCGGGACGATCGCCGCGAGCGACAGCGCCCAGACCGCGGCCTCGAGCACCAGCGGCGCGACGACGTCGAGCGCGAGCACGTTGGCGCGGCGGATCGCGCGGATCCACACCAGGTACGCGACCGCGAGGCTGGCGTGCACGACCAGGTAGCGCACGCGATCGTAGCCGCAGGCCGCGTACACCGCACGCGTCACGACGTCGACGCCGTTGACCGTCGACGAGAACAGCACGCCGATCTCGTAGGCGAGCAGGAGCGGAAACACCAGCACGATGCTGGCGGTGAGATCGCCGCGGCCGAACGCGGTCGCGGCGGGCGCGCGCGCCGGGCCGCGGCTCACGAGGTCCTCCGCGAGCGCGCCGGAGGATGGGCGTGGCGCACCGGCGCGGCCGGGCGCTTGCCGGCCTTGCGCTTGGCGACCGCGGGCGAGGCCGCGGGCGGCCGCACCGTCGCGGTGATCGCGAGATCGTCGCGCAGATAGGCGCGCGCGACCCGGTTCACGTCGGCGGCGGTGACGCGTGCGAGGCGATCGGAGTACTTCGACCACTCGGCCCAGCCCAGGCCGTAAGCCTCGTGGAACGCGAGCGCGGTGGCGACCGCGCTGCGCCGCTGCAGCGCGACGTCGTGCGCGCCGATCAGGTACGTCACCGTGCGCTCGACCTCGTCGGAGGTGACGCCATCGGCGACCAGGCGGGTGAGCTCGCGCTCGACCGCGGCGTTGGCGGCGTCGAGGTTGCCGGGCGCGCACGACAGGTAGATCGCGACGTAGCCAGGATCGAGGCCCTCGACCGAATGCGCCGACACGCGGTACGCGAGGCCGAGGTGATCGCGGACCTCGGCGAACAGCCGGCCGCTCTGACCGCCGAGGATGCCGATCAGCACCTCGAGGGCGAAGCGATCCGCCGAGCCGACCGTCGTCCCGGGAAAGCCGATCACGAGGTGCGCCTGCTCGCGCTCGAGGAAGCGATAGACCTCGCGCGTGCGCGCGGCGCGGCCGCTGAAGCGCTCGGCGGCGACCACCGGGGTGATCGCTGCGGCGCGCGGCACGTGCTCGAAGCGCGCGCGGACCCGGGCCAGCACCTGATCGGGATCGACGTCGCCGACGACCGCGAGGGTCATGCCCGAGACCGGGAAGTGATCGCGATAGAAGGTGGCGACCTGGGTGTCGGTCAGGCCGCCGACCGCCTTCGCCGACCCCAGGACGTCGTAGCGATACGGGTGCGACTGGTAGAGCGCCTCCGCGAACAACCGGAACGCCGCGTGCGAGGCGCTGTCGTCCTGGGCGGCGAGCTCGTCGAGGAGGCGGCGGCGCTCGGCCGCGAACTCCGCCGGATCGAAGCGCGGCCGCAGGATGCAGTCAGCCATCAGATCGAGGCCCTGATCCCAGGTGCGCGCGAGCCACTCGGCGCGCACGCCGAAGCTGTTGCGGCCCGCGGCGCCGGCCATGCCGCCGCCGATGCGATCGATCATCTCGGTGAGCGAGGTCGGATCGCGATCGCCGCAGCCGCGCGTGAGCCACTGCGCGAGCAGCGCGCTGGTGCCATTGGTGCGATCGTCCTCGAGGCGTACGCCGCCCGGCCAGACCGCGCGCATCGCGACCACCGGCACGCTCGGATCGGCCTTCACGATCAGCACCAGGCCGTTGGCGAGCACCGTGCGCACGACCGCGGGCGTGGCGGTCGTGGTCGCGGGCCGCCGCGCGGCCTTCGCCCCGCGGCGCGCGTGGGCGATCAGCGCGCGCCCGAACGCGGCCCGGCCCCGCACGCCGCGCGCGGTGCCATGCGGCACGACCGCGGCGAGGTTCGCGCGCTCGACATCGAGGTGCTTGCGGACCACCGCGCGGACCTGCGCGACGCTGGTGGTGCGGACCTGCTCGGAGTGGCGCTCGGCGCGGCGCGCGTCGCCGTAGATCGCGTCGGCCTCGATCGCGGCCTTGGCCTTGTCGAGCTCGGAGGTGCCGAGGTCGTCGGCGAGGCGCGCGACCTCGCCGCTGATCGCCGCGACCGCGTCGCGCAGCACCGCGGGGCGCGCGGTCGCGCTGACCACGAACAGCCCGGCGTCGCGCAGCGCGTGCTGGTAGGCCCACACGCCGCTGGCCAGCTCGGCCTCGCGCTGGACCCGGCGCTCGAGCCGCGACGAGCCGCCCTGGCCGAGCAGCACCGCGGCGAGATCGAGGGCCGCGCCGTCGCCGTCGCCGAGCTGCGGCACGGGGAAGCCGATCGCCACGTAGCCGTCATGAACGTCCTGCACCAGCGCGCGGCCGCGCGGCGCGACCTGCGGTGGCTCCCGCATCGCGCGGCGCCGCGGCCCGCCCGGGGCCATCCGGCCGAAGTGGCGCGCGATCGCGCGGCGCGCCCCGCCCTCGTCGAAGTCGCCGGCGACCACGACCGTGGTGTTGCCGGCCACGTACCAGCTCCGGTAGTAGTCGACGATGTCGCCGTGGCGCAGCGCGCGCACCGACTCGGCGCCGCCGATCACCGGCCGGCGATAGGGATGCACCACGAACGCGGACTCGAACACCGCGCGCGCGACGGTCTTGACCGGATCGTCCTGGCCCTGCCCGATCTCCTCGAGCACGACCTGGCGCTCGCGCTCGAACTCGTCGGGATCGAGGCGCGCGCCGCAGACCGCATCGGCCAGGACATCCACACCGATCTCGAACGCGCGCCGGGCGACCACCGCGTGAATCACGGTCTCGTCGAAGGATGTCCAGGCGTTCAGGTCGCCGCCGGCGGCCTCGATCGCCTGGGTCAGCCCGCCGACCCCGCGCCGCATCGTGCCCTTGAACAGCATGTGCTCGACGACATGAGCGATGCCGGCGCGCGCGGCCGGTTCATCGGCCGAGCCGGCACCGACCCACGCCTGCATCGCCACCACCGGGGCGAGCCGATGGGGGGCCAGGACCACGGTCAGGCCGTTGTCCAGTCTATAAGTCTCGACCTCGAGCACGGATCGTCTCTGCGCGGCCGGATCCGGCCCGAGCGCCACCGCGATCAACGCAGCGACGCCGAAGAAATTGTAGGCACGGGCGCGGACGGCGGGCACGTTTTCTCGAGAGCGCGACCCGCGGGTTCGCGATCGCCGTCGCGGCGACCGGCTGAAGCGGGTTGTCGAGCATAGCCGAGCGCGAATCCCGTCACGCCTCGGGACGTGCCATGAAGGTCGTTCCTGATTGGCGCGCTGCGTCGGAGATTGACCGAAACCGGGTCACAGTTACGATCGTCGGCATGACCCGATTTGCCCTCCTCGCGCTCGTGGTGGTCGCCGCGTGCAGCAGCTCGCCCGCGAACGTCGCTGGTGACTACTCGGTCGCGCTCACCAACCGCGCCAATGGCTGCAACTTCCAGAACTGGACCGTCGACGCGACCACGCAGGGGGTGTCGGTCACGATCACCCAGCAGGACGCCGACGCCACCGCGACCGTCAACGGCGTCGCCGGCGGCTACCTCGACGTCGTCCTCGGCGGCCACGCGTTCGCCGGGACCGTCGATGGCGACGACGTCGATCTGACGCTGTTCGGCACGCGCAGCGGCACGATGGGCAACTGCACCTATACGTTCAACGCGATCATGCACGGCACGCTCGCCGGCGATGCGCTGAGCGGGACGATCGACTACGCGGCCAAGACCAACGGCAACCCCGACTGCGCGCCGATCGAGGGATGCGCGACCGTGCAGGAGTTCGCCGGCGTTCGACCGCCGACCTGATCGAGTAAGGGGGTACCTTCGCGCCGATGGTTGGGCCCGAGCTCCGCACCCGTCGGCTGGTGCTGCGCCCGTTCGCGCGCGAGGACGCCGCGGCGATCGCGGCGATCCTCGACGTGCCCGACGTGGGCCGCTACCTGCTGCACGTGCCGAAGCCGTACACCGACGACGACGCGGTCCGGTGGCTGACCTCGTGGACGCGGCGCTGGCTGCTCGGCCGCGGCGCGGCGTTCGCGATCACGCGGCGCGGGCGGCTGTGCGGCGCGATCACGCTCGCGGTGTCGCGCGTGCACAAGCGCGGCGAGCTCGGCTACTGGCTCGGCCCCGACGACTGGGGCGACGGGCTCGCGACCGAGGCCGCCGCCGCGGTGCTCGACTGGGGCTTCCGCGATCAGGGGCTGATGCGGATCCACGCCCAGTACCTCGACGACAACCGCGCGTCGGGACGGGTGCTGGAGAAGATCGGTATGCTGCGCGAGGGCGTGCGCCGCGCGCACATCAAGAAGGGCAAGCGGCTCCTCGACGCCCATCAGTACGGCGTCCTGCGCCAGGAATGGGAAGCGCGATGGCAAGACAAGTGATGATCTCCAAGGCGGGCGGACCGGACGTGCTCGTCGATCGCGAGCGCGTGCCCGAGCCGGTCGGCGCGACCGACGTCCGCATCGAGGTCGCGGCCGCGGGCGTGAACTTCGCAGACGTCGCCGGACGCATCGGCACCTACCAGGACGCGCCGCCCATCCCGTATTGCCCGGGCTACGAGGTCGCCGGCACGATCGTCGAGATCGGCCGCGAGGTGACGGGCTTCAAGGTCGGCGATCGCGTGTGCGCGCTGACCCGCTTCGGCGGCTACAGCGAGGAGGTCGTGACGCCGATCGACGTGGTGTGGCCGGTGCCGGATGGCGTGGACCTGGTCGCGGCCGCGGGCGTGCCGGTCACGTACCTGACCGCGCACACCTGCCTGTTCGACGCTGGCGCGCTGGTGCGCGGCAGGTCGGTGCTCATCCTCGGCGGCGCGGGCGGCGTGGGCTCGGCGGCGCTGCAGCTGTTGCGCGGGACCGGCATCACCGTGCTCGCGACCGCGGGCAGCGCGAGCAAGTGCTCGTGGATGAAGACCCAGGGCGCCGATCACGCGATCAACTACAACGAGGGCGACGTCGCGACCGTGGTCAAGCGCGTCACCGGGGGCCGCGGCGTCGACGCGGTGCTCGATCCGATCGGCGGCCGCGGGATCGCGACCAGCATCGCGATGTGCGCGCCGCTCGGGCGCGTGGTGCTGTTCGGCGCGAGCTCGACCAACCCCGGCAAGACCCGCTCGCTGGTCGCGATCGCGCGCGAGGCGGTGCCGATGCGCTTCTTCAACCTGCTGCCCCTGTTCGGCGCCAACGTCGGCATCCACGCGATCAACATGCTGGCGCTGGCCGAGGCCGATCCGGCGCTGATGCGTCGCAAGATGACCGAGATCCTCGCGCGGGTCGCGGCCGGCGAGCTCGCGCCGGTGATCGCCGAGCGCTACCCGCTCGACGGCAAGGGCGCGGCGATGGCGCACCACTACCTGCAGGACCGCAAGAACATCGGCAAGGTCGTGCTGGTGCGGTCGAAGTAGCGCCGCGCGCCGCGCGCCGAAAATGGCGCCGACGCGACGAGGTCAGTCGTCGCGTCAGCGGTGGTGGGTGGATGATCGCGACGCGCCAGGCGACCGCGCGCAGCATCGCAGCGTCAGGTCGAGCCCGAGCGCAGCGCCGGCATCAGCGCGTGCATGCCGTCGTTGCCGACGATGACGCGGATCTCGTCGATGTGCGCGGCCATGTCCTTGAGCGCGTCGAGCTCCTTGAGGCGCATGAGCACCGGGTTGTCGGCGATGATCTTCGCGGTCTGCGCCATGTTGCGGGTCGCGGCCGCCTCCTCGCGCCGCAGGATCACGGAGGCCGCGGCCTGCTTCTCCGCCTCGATCACGCGGTTGAGGATCGTCTTCATCTCGCCGGGCAGCACGATGTCCTTCACGCCGACGCGCCGCACGGTCACGCCGTACTGGCGGGCCTGGGGCACGACCAGGTGCTCGAGGTGCCGGGTCATCGCGTCGCGGCCCTCGAGCAGCTCGTCGAGCGTGACGCCGGCGACGTAGTCGCGCGCCGCGAGCTGGATGAGCAGGTACAGGGCCTCCTTCACGTCGGCGACGGCGTGGACCGCGGTCGGGACCTCCGACGGCGCGTACTCCGCGGTGATCGAGAGCCGCAGCGTGACCTTGTCCTTGGTCATGAGCTCCTGGCCGGCGAGCGCGAGCTGCTGCTGGCGGATGTCGAGCACCGCCACCGAGACCTTGGCCTCGGGGTGCGACCAGAAGACGTAGCGGCCCGGCTCGAGCTGACGCTCGAACCGACCCTGCACGTACTTGAGGCCGCGCTGGTGCTGGAGCACGGTCAGCTCGACGAGCTCGCCCGCCGGGATCACCGCGCGGAGCTCGTCGGTCAGCTCGGGCATCGGGTCGTCGACGGAGAACACGCGCAGCTCGACGGTCGCGTCGACCGTCCAGTAGCGGTGCGTCCCCGGGCGCAGGAACTTCGCCGGGCGACCATCGCGGATCAGCACGCCGCGCTGGCGCGGCGCGAGCTGGACCTCGTGCAGCCACTCGGCGGGGAACAGCGCGCGCACCGCGGGCGCGGCGGTGACCAGCAGCTCGTCGACGACGAAGCGCTGCACGGCGATGCCGCCGCCCCAGATGGTGTGCTTGCCTGGCGCGAGGGCGCGCACCGGGACGCCGTGGCGGACGAGCACGGCGCGCTCGTTGATGGGGATGTGGATCGTGGTGAACATGACGGATTCCTCGGAACGGAGCCTCGAAGCGGTCGCTTCCAGGCAGGAGAGAAAGGTGGCCTCGGCGAGCCTCTGACCGGCGCGCCTCGAGAGGCGCGCGGGGCTCCCACCGCGACGGCCGCGACCGCGGCCTTGCGCGCGGGGCACGAGGCCTGGCGCGCGGGCGACGGTGACGGGCGGCGTGGATGGTGGTGGGCACGCGCGAGGTGACCGAGGTCGGGCAGCGCGGGTCGCACCGGATCGCGGGATCGCGTCGGCCGGCTCGGTTTATTTGTTCGCTTATCAGGCGAAGTCGGGTGCTGGGATGAGCAGGCCCAGTGCGGTGCCCGGACCGCGGCAGGCTGCGCGCCTGTGAGGAGTCGAACCTCGTACCCGGGTTTCGAACATGCGGTCACGCGGAACGCGGTTGTGCGAACACGCAGGCTGACAGAGCTGCGCGCGACACCGCGCCGGTTACAGAGGTGACCGGACGCTCGAAGCGAAGCGTGTTGATAGAAGCGTTGTGGAGAATCGGATCGTGGAATGACGCGCGGGAATCACCGCAGCGTCGTCGAGCAGCGCGCGATCGGCACGCGGACGCGGACGAGCGCGGCCAGCCCCGCGGCGAGCGAGACCAGGCCCGCGGCGAGCGCGACCAGCCCCGCGGCGAGCGAGACCAGCCCCGCGGCGAGCGAGATCAGTTGGCTCGCCCGCAAGCGAACCCTGCGCGCACGCGTCCGCTGCGGGGACTACGCCCCACGCGATCGTGTGAATAGCCAGGATGGACTTGCATGACGACCCAGCTAATACGGGATTGGCGTGTTGCGGTCAAGCGGTTTTCGATCGACGCGCCGATCACGGGCTGGCGATCCGCCCGGTCTCCAGCGCCCTCGCCCACTCCGGGCGATTCCCGCGCGCCGCGCGCGCCGCGCTGGTCGCCCAGTCGTACGGGATCGCGCGCGGGGTCGCGCGCCAGCCGTCCGCGGTGCGCTCGACGATCGCGTAGCGCGCGTGGGGCGTGCCCAGCTCGATGCGATGCGGCGGATCGGCATCCTCGTAGGCCTGCACTCCGACGCTGCCCGGGTTGACGATCACGAGCCCCGGCGCGCACGCCACGACGCGCGGCACGTGGGTGTGGCCGCAGAGCACGAGCGTCGCGCGATCCACCGCGCCGGGCGCGATGCGCGCGCGGATCTCGTCGAGCGTCGCGGCGCGGATGCCCGACGGGTGCGCCGCGTCGAGCGTCTCGAGCCAGTACACGAGATCGCTGGTCGGCGTGCCGTGGCAGAGCAGCAGGTCCTCGGCGAGCCACCGGGTCGGCGGCAGCGCGCGCAGCCAGGCCCGATCGTCGGCCGACAGCCGCGCGGCCGCGAACGCATCGGAGGCGCCCATCGCCGCGGTGTCCTCGGCGAGCACCTGGCGCTCGTGGTTGCCGGCGATCGTCGGCAGCGCGAGCGGCGCGAGCCGCGCCAGCGTCTCCGCCGGCCACAGCGGCCCGCTGACGATGTCGCCGAGGTTGACGGTCACGTCGACGCCGATCGCGGCGATGTCGGCGAGCACCGCGTCGAGCGCGGGCAGGTTGCCGTGGATGTCGGAGATCGCGGCGATGCGCATCGCGCCACGGTACGCGCGGTCGGGCCGCGCGACCGGCACAGAGGCGCCCCGCCCGGGTCGTGACACCGCGCCCGCGCCGCCACTACACTGCGGGCATGTCCACCGCCAAGGTCGCCACGCCCCGGGTCGCCCGCACGACCGGCGAGGATGGCCGCCATCGCCGCGCCCGGCGGACCCGCACCGCGATCCTGACCGCGCTGCTGGCGCTGGTCGAGGAGGGCAAGGTCACGCCGACGGCCCCGCAGATCGCCGCGCGCGCCAACGTCGCGCTGCGCTCGGTCGCGCAGCATTTCCCGAGCCGCGAGCTGATGTTCGCGGCCGCCGCGGCGCACTACCGCGCGGTCGCGCCGCGCACGCTCTCCACCGATCGCCAGGCCACGCTCGCCGACCGGATCGCCGGCTTCGCGGCGCGCCGCGCGACGGTGCTCGAGACCACGGCGCCGTTCCGCCGGACCGCGACCGCGATGGCGAGCCAGTCGACCGCGGTCGCCGACGGCATGCGCGCGGCCGCCCGCGCCCGCCGCCGGGAGGTCGCGGCCGCGTTCGCGCCCGAGCTCGAGGCGCTCGCCGAGGTCGCGCGCGGCGCGCTGCTCGACGCGCTCGACGTGGTCTGCAGCGGCCGGGCCTGGGACGCGCTGCGCGACGACCTCCGCC
>JAIOQA010000183.1 GCA_021413675.1 Deltaproteobacteria bacterium
CAGCGCCGCGGCCGCGCGCGTGCGCCCGCTGCCCGGCGCGCCGATCAGGATCACGCGCGGCGCGCCCGCATGGGTGACGCGCGCGATCGCGGCCTCGGTCGCGGGATCGATCGCGCGCCGGATCGCGGGCTCGCGATCGAGCGCGTGCAGCGGCGACGGCTCGCCGGAGAGCCACGCGCGGGTCACCAGCGACGGCGTCAGCGCGCGCCACAGCGGCGCGGCGTGGCCGTGGGCGGCATCGGCGACCAGCACGCCGCTCGCGATCAACCGCCCGCGATCGCCGATCGCCGCGCGCGCCTGCGCGGTCCGCGCCGCGCCGCGCGCGACCAGCTCGATCAGGTGGGCCGCGGGGTGCACGCCCGGCGCGACCTCGGTGCCGACGAGCTGCATCGCCTCGCGGAACCCGCGGCGCACGCCCGGCGCGATCGCCGCGAGCACCAGATCGGCCTCGACCGCGTCGAGCCCGGCGACCGCGACCAGCCGCGCGAACCGGCTCGGGCGCTCGCCGACCCGCGCCGCGACCTCGCGATCGATCGCCGCGAGCGTGGCGACGATCTCGTCGGGCCAGGGCACCATGCCCGGCTCGACGTTGTCCTGCGCGAACCGCGCGCGCGCCTGGCCGCCATCGCCGGCGATCGCCGCGCGGACCTGCAGCGCGGCCGCGAGCATGATCCGGATCCGCTCGAGGCGATCGAGCAGCTCGTCGCCGTCGGCGTAGGTCACGACAGCGGCGCGGGACGGATGCTCGCGATGTGCATCCCGCTCGGCGTGGTCGTCACGATCTGCACCCGCTCGCCCTCGGAGAAGCGCGGCACCAGCTCGGGCGGCCCCTGGAAGTGCAGCCCGACGAGGTTCTCGATGGTGAGGTCGCTACCGTCGCTGTCCGTGGCGCGCTCGATGTCGAGCTCGATCTTCGCGACCTGGCGCGGCGGCACGCCGTGGAACTTGGACAGGAGCGCGTGCAGCTCGATGCTCCGGATCGTCCCGACGATCCGCATGCCCTCGTCGCTGCTCATACGACGAGTCTACACCGGCGCGCGGCGCGGCAAGCGGGAGCGGCCGCGTTGCGTGATGTCGTACCCACGCGTACGCGCGCGTCATGCGTGACGCGCGCGCGCTGCACCGCGCGATCGCTCACGGCTCACGGCGGATCGATGATCTCGGCATCGGGCGCGTAGTGGCCGCCGTCGCAGCCCTTGACGTCCACGCAGCACCGGTTGGCGTCGCAACCTGGGTGCGGTTCGTGGTGCGAGCTGAGCGGCGTGAACGTGTGGTCCGGCGCGCAGGCCTCGCCGGTCACCGCGTTGTGGTAGGTCTCGGTGCCGTCATCGGCGCACGCGGCCATGCCCAGCGGTATGAGAAAACTGGCGAGCAACAACAGGGTCTTCATCGGTCCTCGGCTTTGGGTCAATCCCGGCGAAGGTCGCTACAGCAACCACCGCGCCAGCGTGTGACGTCGCTAACGCAGCGGTCTTCGGGCGCGCGGGTGGGTGCCGACGGCACACGTGGGCGGGACAGTCCCCGACACCGAAAACCGGAGGGCGAACCGGAGTTCGCGCGCGGCGAGAGGCTCGAGAATCAGCGCTGGTGCGGCGCCGCAGCGACGGCGACGACCGCCTCCGCGAACGCGACCGCGGCGGCCTCGCACGCGTCGAGCGTGCCGGTCAGCCACGCGGCGGCAAAGTTGGTCTCGGTCGGCGGCGGGAAGACCTTCACCGCGCGCACGTTGGCGGACTTGAGCGCCGCGTCGAGGGCGATGCCCTGCTCGAGCGGCGGCGCGACCAGGTACGCCATCGGATCGCCGACCGCGAGCCCGGACTGCGCGGCGAGGTAGCGCCCGAGCGAGGCGATGACGTGCGGGAACACGGTCACCGTGCCCTTGCCATCGGCGTCGTAGAAGCACGCGTCGTGCTCGAGGCAGCGGCGCAGCGCCACCAGGCCCGCGTCGAGCTCGTCGGGATCGGCGGCGGCGAGCACGCCGAGGATCTCGCCCGACAGTCGGCCCGAGGCGTGGCCCGCGCCGGCGTAGAAGCTGCGCGCGTAGACGACGTCGACCGCGGCGTGCTTGGTCGCCTCGTCGAGCGCGACGTAGGTCGAGTCGTCCTGATCGCAGGTGATGAGGCCCAGCGACACGTGGCGCGCGGGATCGGCGCCGTACGCCGCGAGCACCGCGGCATCGGCGCGCGGCAGGCGCCGCACCGCGAGGATCTTCGGCAGGATCGGCTCGAGGATCATCCGACCTCCACGAGGCGCTCGCGCACCTGCGGCGCGCGATAGCCGGTCTCGAGCCCGTCGAGCTCGGCGATGCCCGCGAGGTCGAGCCCCACGCCGCTCGTGCCCTGGGCCAGCATCGCGCCGATCAGCGCCGCGAGCCGGCGCGCGGCCTGCGCCGGCGGCGTGCCGCGCGCGTGGATGTTGCTCATCATGTTGCGCTGTCCATCGACGTTACCGATGCGCGGGGCATGCACGAGGTAGGCGGACAGGCCATCGCCGGTGCCGAGGCCGGGGCGCTCGCCGAGGACGATCACCGCCACCTTCGCGCCCACCACCTCGCCGATCTCGTCCTCGAGCCAGACCCGCGCGAACCGCGCCCCGACCGGCGCGCCCACGCTCCAGCCCCGCGCGCGACACGCGTCCGCGAGCTGCGTGCACAGCGCCACGCCCGAGCCCTGGCACGCGACCGCGGACAGGCCATCGGCGAGGATGATCTGCACGTCGGGCGCCGCGCCGCCGCGCGCGCGCAGCCGCTGCAGCGAATCCTCATCGAGGCGACGTCCGAGATCCGGACGCAGCAGGAACTCGCGGTGGTCGCGCGCCTGGCTGTGCAGCCCGAGGTAGCCCTGCTGCTCGAACCAGCCCGCGGGCAACTCGGCGGCGACCGCCTCGTGTGCGACCGCGAGCTCCGCCTTGAACTGCAGCACGACATCGGTGGCGTAGCGCGTGCCGACGTGGCCGATCCCGACGAGCGCGGTGGTGTGGCGCGCGGCGTCGGCGGCGTAGCGGCCGCGGCGCGCCGGCGTGGGGAAGACGTGCGCGGGCGGCGCCGGGATCACCGGGACCGCGGGCCGCGGCGGCATCGGATCCGCGGCGCCGAGGCGCGTGCGCAGCGCGTCGATCAGCGCGCGCGTGCGGCTCAGCGAGGCGCGTGCCATCGGCTTCATCCGCGTCATCGGATCGCCTCCGCGTCGCCGAAGCGCGGGCCCGGGCCGTCGTCCCAGATCCCGCGCGCCGCCAGCCACGCATCGAACTCCGGCGTCGGCCGCTTGCCGAGCAGGCCGCGCACGCTCGGGATGTCGTGGAAGCTGGTCGACTGGTAGTTGAGCATGATGTCGTCGCCGACCGGCAGGCTCATGAGGTACGTGCAGCCCGCCGCGCCGAGCAGCACCTTGAGGCTCTCGAGCTCGTCCTGGCTCATGCGCGCGTGGTAGGTGAAGCAGGCGTCGCAGCCCATCGGCAGGCCGAGCAGCTTGCCGTTGAAGTGATCCTCGAGCGCGGCGCGCGTGATCTGCGGCCCGTCCTCGAGGTACTCGGGCCCGATGAAGCCGACCACGGTGTTCACCAGGAACGGCTGGTAGCGCCGCGCGAGCCCGTAGGCGCGCGCCTCGATCGTCACCTGATCGGCGCCGTGGTGCGTGCCCGAGGACAAGGCCGAGCCCTGCCCGGTCTCGAAGTACATCCGGTTGGGCCCGCGCGCCGAGCCCTGCGCCTGGATCTGCGCCGAGGCCTCGTCGAGCAAGGCCACGCTGATGCCGAACGCCTGGTTGCCACCCTGCGTGCCGGCGATCGACTGGAACATCAGATCCATCGGGCAGCCCAGCGCCAGCGCCTTCATCTGCACCGTCACGTGCGACAGCACGCAGTGCTGCGTCGGCACCTGGTTGCGCCGCAGCAGATCGTCGAGCGCGCGCAGGATCGCGGCGGTCGACTCCGGCGTGTCGGTCGCCGGGTTCACGCCGATCACCGCGTCGCCGCAGCCGTAGGCCAGGCCCTCGCGCGTCGAGTAGAGGATGCCGTCGACGTCGTCGGTCGGGTGGTTCGGCTGCACGCGCGACGACAGCCGACCGTGCAGGCCCAGCGTGTTGTTGGCGCGGACCACGACCTCGCACTTCGCCGCGACCGTCATGAGATCGAGGTTCGACATCAGCTTCGACGCCGCCGCCGTCATCTCCGGCGTCAGCCCGGGCGCGATCGCGCGCAGGGTCGCGCCCTTCGTTTCGGTGCGCAGCAACCACTCGCGGAACTGCCCGACCGTGAGGTCCTTCACCGCGCGGTAGGCCTGCTCGTCGAGCGCATCCTCGATCACGCGCGTGACCTCGTCCTCCTCGTACGGCACCACCGGGTGCGCGCGCAGCTCCGCCAGCGTCAGCTCCGACAGCACCGCCATCGCCGCCACCCGCTCGACCGCGCTGCGCGCCGACACGCCCGCGAGATCGTCGCCGCTGCGCGGCGGGTTCGCGCGCGCGAGCACCTGCTTCACCGAATCGAACCGGTGCCGGACGCCGCGGATCGTGGCCTCGAGCCGCACCGCGTGGTTATACGCCAGGTGGCGCGTCGCGACATCGCCGCCACCCGAGTTCGCGTAGGCTCGCGCGCATGGGCTTCGCGGCCGGCCTGCGTTCGCTTGCGATCTACCAGACCCTCGCCCACAACGCGCGCTGCGCTCTGGCGCGGGACCTCGCGAACGCCCTGGGCGACGATTACCGGCCCGCGCCGGTGCTGCGGGGGACGGCCCACCTCGCGGCGGTGGTCCACACACCCTCTGGCACCGAGCTGGTCGCGATCCCGGGCGGGACCTACGTGATGGGGTTTCGTCCGGAGGAACACGCGCTCATGCGCTCGCTCACGTACGGCGAGGCGGAGTACATGCGTGGGATTCTCGATGCGATCGCCGCGAGCGCCCCGCCGCGGATCGCGACGGTCGCGCCCTTCCTCTGTGCGCGCGCGCCGCTCTTGCGCGACGCCGCGTGGCAGTTGCTCGGCGCAGAGGCGGGCTGGGTCGTCGGCGACGAGGACAGCGCGCGCGCGCCGATCCGGTTCGAGAAGGACACCGCCACGGCGCTGGTCGCCATGCTGCCGTTCCGGCTGATGACCGACGCGGAGTGGGAGTACGTCGCGCGCGAGGGCGGCGCGCTCGCGTTCATCAACGGCGCGACCCCAGCGCAAGCCACGGCCGCGTGCGACGCGGTCTACGCCGCCGCCTACGATCCCGAGCGCGTCGACGCGGGCACCAACGGCTTCGGCGTCTGGGGCCTACCGTGGGGCGACTGGCTCGCTACCGCCGATGCGCCGCGGACGCCGGCCTTCGTACGCGGCGGCGCCGCGATGTCGTACCCGTGGCAAAGCGACGAGCTCCCGATGCAGCTGTGCGCGCTCGGCAACGATGGCTGCGCCAACGACGAGAACGGCGTGCGCTTCGCCCTCGATCTGCCGTGATCAGCCGCGCCGCGGCAGCATCGCGAGGATGTCGTCGAGCGACTTCTCCGCGATCAGGAACGTCTCGGTCGCGCCGCCGCCGGTCACGACCAGCGCGAACTGCTTCTTCTTGGGCACCTTCTCGGCGGCGATCGACGCGAGGTCGAACGCGAGCATCGGCTTCGCGCCGCCGGCGGTGAGCGCGGCGCCGAGGCCCTTCATCACGGCCTTCACGAACACCAGGCGGCGATCGGTCAGGTGCAGCTCGCCGTAGCGGTTGCCGAAGATGCCCTTCTTGCGCAGGCCCGGCGCCGTCGCGACCAGCGCCTCGCCGTCCTCGAGCTTGGGGCGCGGCGCGGTCATGTTGAACGGGATGTCCATCGCCGCCGATCCTACGCCACTGGGCCGTCGAGCAGCTCGAGCTCGGCCTCGATCGCGATGTACGGCACGTAGCGAAAATCGCGGATCGCGATCACGCGGTCCGCGGCCCAGCCGAGGAGCATCACGTACGCGGGCGCGGGCGCGCCGGCGACGAACGCCGCGAGCACGAGCCGACCGTCGAGCCGCGCGACCCGGAGCGCGACCTGTTCCTGCTCGTAGCGCGCGAAGTACATCCGCACCTGCGGGCCACGGCGCTGCGACTTCGACACCAGATCGAGCTCGCAGTCCTCGGCGACCAGCGCGCGCACGCCGTCCCAGTCGCGGGCGTTGAAGCGCTGTGCGTAGCGATCGAGCGCCGCGCGCTCGGCGGCGTCGACGACGATCGCCTCCTCCTCCGGCGCGACCAGGCGCGCGCGGCCCCGCACCAGCGCAGCTTTGACCGCCAATGATCGTGGTCCCCATGGTCTCGGCGGTCTCGGCCAGCGAGTGGCCGAGCACGTCCTTCAGGATGACCGCGCTGCGCTGGGTCACCGGCAGCGCGAGGAAGCGCGCGAGCGCGGCGCGCACGATCGCCGGGTCGACGGCGTCGACGAAGCCGGCGATCGCCTCGAGATCGTCGCGCGGCTCGGTGCGCGAGCGACCGTGGCTCTTGAGGAAGTCGACCGCGGTGTTGTGCGCGATCCGGAACAGCCAGGGCCGGAGCGGCGGGACCTCGGGCGCGAGGCTGAGCGCGTAGAACGCCTTCGCCAGCGCGTCCTGCACCAGATCCTCACCCTCGATCACCGAGCCGGTGAGGCGCGCGCAGTAGCGATGGAGTTCGGGCCGGATGCCCGCGACCATCGCGAGGAACTCCTCGCGCGCCTGCGCGAACGTCGGCGGGGTCTGGGTCATCGCGGTCGCGGCTCAGTGATAGGTGACCGCGACCAGCGCGCCGCCGAACAGGTGCAGGCCGCGCCGCGGATCGACGTAGTAGTCGACGAACGGTCCGGTCGCCGACACGTGCTGGCCTCCCGCATCGATGCCATCGTAGCGCGGCCCTGGGGTCACCATCGGGAACGTGCCCACGCCGATCACCAGTCCGGGCCGCACGGTCCACCCGATCGCGAGCTGGGTCGAGACGTTCACGCCGCGGCTGTCGCCGCCGCCGCCGGCGTCGATCGCGAGGTGGCCGAGGCTGGCGCCCGGGCCGACCGCGACCCGCACGTAGAGGCCATCGTGGGTCCGCGGCGCGGCGTGCGCGGTCCCGGCGATCGCGATCAGCACCACCATCGCACGCGCGATCACGACGCGAACATCCGGTACGCCCCGAGCATCGCGAGCTCGGTGGTCACCGGCGGCTCGACGCAGCGGTCCGCGATCGCCTCGACGAAGCGCCGGAACGCGGCGGTCGCCATCAGCGGGTTGCCGACGTCGGCGGCGATCGACGCGAGGTGCATGACGCTCACGCCATCGGGCAGGCGAAAGGTCGCGTAGCACAGGCCGGCGGGCGCGGTGCGCTCGAGCTCGGCGAACACCGCGGCGATGAGCTGCTCGTTCTCGGCCACGCGATCGGCCTTCAAGGTGTAGCGGACCATCACGCGGCGGGGTGCTGGGGTCATACCGTCACCACGACCGAGCCGGCCGAAAGGATGCGGCCGCGCGCGATTTTCTTTCGGCGCCGCCGCGGTCGCGGGTTTCCATGCTCGACTGCGGAGATGGCTCGCTTCGAAGACCGCGCCTCGCGCCCGATGCGCGGCCCGCGCGACATCCTCGCCTGGAAGCTCGGGCGCCGGCGCGAACCTCGCCCCGACGACTTCGCCGCCCTCGACGCGATCCGCCCCGGCGTGCGCGACGGCGCCGCCGAGGCGATGACCGGGCTCGCCGCGCGCGCGTGCTGGGTCGGCCACGCCTCGTGGCTGTGGCGCCTCGGCGGACAGCTGATCGCGATCGATCCGATCTTCGCGACCGCGATCAGCGGCGTCGTGAAGCGGCTCACGCCGCCGGGCGCGTTGCCCGAGGCGCTACCGCCGGTCGACCTCGTGCTGGTCACGCATGATCACCGCGATCACATGGACCTGCCGTCGCTCAAGCGCCTCGGCAACGGCCCGACCTACATCGTGCCGCTCGGCAACGGCCCGCGGCTCACCGCGCTCGGGTTCGACAAGGTGATCGAGCTCGACTGGTGGCAGCGCCACACGATCGGCAGCCTCGAGATCGAGCTGGTGCCCGCGCGCCACTGGTCGATGCGCGCGCCGTGGAACCGCAACGACACGCTGTGGGGCGGCTACGTGATCCGCAGCCCCGAGGGGGTCGCGTACCACTCGGGCGACACCGCCTGGGGCGATCACTTCGCCGAGATCGGCCAGCGCTCGGGCCCGATCGACTGGGCGATGCTGCCGATCGGCGGCTACGCGCCGCGCTGGTTCATGGAGCCGCAGCACATCGATCCGATCGAGGCCGGCCGCGCGTTCCTCGATCTCGGCGCGCGCCACATGCTCGCGATGCACTGGGGCACGTTCCGCCTCACCGACGAGGCCGTCGGCGAGCCGCCCGCGCGCCTGCGCGCCTGGTGGCAGGACCAGGCGATCGAACCCGAGCGCCTGTGGATCCTCGACGCGGGCGAGACCCGCGCCGTCTAGCTACGAGACCGTCACCTTGCGCACGCCGCGCGCGAGCAGCGCGGCTTCGAGGCGCGGCCGGACATCCCCCTGCAGCACGATCACCGAGCCCTCGAGGTGACCGCCGACGCCGAGCGTCTGCTTGAGCTCCTTGGTCCACTTCTCGAGCTCGGCGTTGTTGAGGCCGAGGTGCTCGACCACGGTGACCTCCTTGCCGCCGCGGCCCTTGCGCTCGTAGCGGATCACCGCGCGCGCGGGGCCGAGCGCGGGCTTGGCGTCGGCGAGGCGCGCGTGGCCCGTCGGTCCCGGCGGGAGTTCATCGCGCAACCCTGCGAGGCCGGCGAACGGATTGGAGGGACGGTCGGGCCGCTTGCCATTCACCACCCGATCATACCGCCACACGACGGGACCTCCGCGATTCTTCTGCGCTAGCGTCCGCGCTCATGTTGCGACGCGCGCTTCTGGTCGTCTGTGCCGCCCTCGCGCTCGGCGGCTGCCTGCGGCGGGCCACGTTCGACAACTGCCAGCAGGACGGCGATTGCGCGACCGCGAGCGCCGCCGGCCACTGCGAGGCCGATCACGCCTGCAGCGTCGACGACAGCGCCTGTCCCGGCAGCGGCCACCGCTACGTGCCGTCGGCGCCGGCGGGGGCGGTCTGCGTCGCGCCGCCCGATGCCGCGCCCGACACCGCGCCAGGCCTCGACGCCACACCCGACGCCGCGACCTCGACCGGCCGCGAGTGCATCAAGGGCGGCGCGCGCGCCGCCGACACGCCGTGCGCGACCACGGTGTGCACGCGCGAGCCGCGCTGCTGCACCGAGCAGTGGGACGCGACCTGCGTGCGGATCGCCGAGACCGAGTGCCCGCTCGCGTGCAGCACGATGGCGTTCGTCGGCGGCAACCACGCCACCGTGTTCCGGACCAGCGACTGGTCAGAGCTCTGGACCGACACCGTCAACCAGGACGACGACGGCACCCGCGGCGGCTACTGGGCCGACTACGACGGCGACGGCGACGAGGACCTCGCGACCGTCGGCAACTACCAGCTCAACATCTACGAGAACAAGGGCCTGAGCGGCGGCGCGCTCACGTTTAGCCACCCCTACAGCCAGCCGTGGAAACAGATCGGGGGCAACGACACGATCGACGGTCGCACCGGCGCGTGGGGCGACTTCGACGGGGATCACGATCTCGATCTGGTCTTCGGCGGGTTCGGCGGCCTGGTCACGATCGAGAACCAGGGCGGCGTGTTCGCGGTCAAGCAGGTGCTGCTGCACGCGCCGCTCGCCACCGACACCGACGCCGCGCCGTACAACGACCAGGTCGCGACCGTGGCCTGGGGCGACGTCGACGGCGACGGTGATCTCGACCTGCTCGTGGGCCTCGAGTTCGCCGCCGCGCGCCTGTACCTGAACGACGGCAGCGGCACGCTGGCGCCGGCGGCGTGGGCCGGACCGAACGGCGTCGAATCCATCCAGTTCTGCAACCTCGACACCACCCCGAAGCCCGAGGTCGTGATCTCCGGCGCCGACGGACTCTCGGTGTTCGAGTTGACCGGGTCGACGATCGAGGACAAGACCCAGGCGACCGCGGTCGCGACCAACGTCTGGCTCGTCGAGACCCGCTGTGGCGATCTCGATCACGATCACGACCTCGATCTGTTCTCGACCACGTGGGGCGCCGCGCCGCGCGCGTACCGCAACACCAACCAGACCCTGGCCGGGCTCACCCAGGCCTGGATCGACACGGGCGCCCAGCCCTACCAGTGGGGTGTCGACCTCGGCGACCTCGACGGCGACCACAAGCTCGAGGCGATCGCGAGCGGCAACGGCTTCGGGCCGCCGATGAAGATCCAGGTCTACCGCAACGGTTCGACCAACCAGAACCAGAGCATCGAGTTCACGGTCGAGGCGCCGATCGGCGGTGCGAACATGATCACCTCGAACGACATCGAGCTCGGTTCGCTGCCCACGCCGTGAATCGCGGGGCGCGCGCCGGTCGAATGGAAGGGCGGTCGGGCCGCTTGCCATTCCCGGCCAGATCATTCCGCCTTGCGCCCGACGTCAGCGCGCGCGCGTCCACGTAGCGTTCGGGCCATGGTTCGCCCCGCGCTGCTTGCCGTTGTCGGATCGTGCGTCCTGCTCGCGGGGTGCCTGCGCCAGCCGGTGTTCGCCAACTGCGACGGCGACGCCACCTGCACCGCCAATGGTGTCAGCGGTCACTGCGAGGCTGATCACGCGTGCAGCGTCGACGACTCGACCTGCCCCGAGAGCGGTCGCCGCTACGTGTCGTCGGCGCCGAACGCGGGCGCCTGCACGGCGCCACCCGACGCCGGGGTCGCCGATACACCGGACGGCCCCCCGTCGTCGGGTGGCCGCGAGTGCATCAAGGGCGGCAAGCGCACCGCCGACACGACCTGCGCGATGGACGTCTGCGCGCGCGAGCCGCGCTGCTGCAGCCAGCAGTGGGACGCGACCTGCGTGCGCATGGCCGAGACGATGTGCCAGGCCCACTGCAGCACGATGGCGTTCGTCGGCGGCGACTACGGCCAGGTGTTCCGGACCGATACCTGGACTCCGATCTGGGACAACCACGCGACCATCACCGAAGCGCAGCTCGGCGGCTACTGGGCCGACTTCGATGACGACGGGGACGACGACGTAGCGATCGCCGGGTACGCCAACATCTACATCTATCGCACGCTCGGCTTCGACGGGACGTCACTGACGATGGATGGCCCGCCGCAGAAGATCGAGTGGGGCCCGCTCGCCACCCAGCGGAGCTTCAACGAGGTGCTCGACAGTCGCGCCGGCGCCTGGGCCGACATCGATGGTGACGGCGATCTGGACCTCGCGGTGGGCGGGCTGTTCGGGCTCCTCTTGATCGAGAACCGGTCGGGCACCCTCGTGCCCAAGGCCGTCATGCTGGGCAGGCTCAAGGACGGCACGAGCGTGGGCCCGACCGATGCCATCGCGCTCGCCTGGGGCGATGTCGATGGCGATCACGACCTCGATCTGGTCGTGGGCCACAACGGGTTCGCGGCCACGCTGTACCTCAACGACGGACTCGGTGAGCTGACGCTCGCGCCCTGGGCCGGGCCCCCCGAGGTGGAGTCGGTACAGTTCTGCAACGTCGATCAGGACCCCGAGCCCGAGGTCGTCATCGGTGCCAATGGCAACGGCGGCACGTCCGCGTTCGTCTACGAGCTGACGGGCTCGTCGATCGCAGCGCAGGGCACCCCGCTCGGCACCGCGGGCTGGGCGGTCGACACGCTGTGCGGCGACCTCGATGGCGACGGCGATCTCGACCTGTTCGCCGGAAGCTACAGCGGGCAGCCGCGCGCGTACGTCAACCAGGGTAACGCGGCGATCAAGTGGCTGTCGGTCACGCCGCCCGTGACCAGCGGTGCCACGCCCAGCGACCAGCAGTGGGGGGCCGACATCGGCGACCTCGACGGGGACGGCGACCTCGACGCCGTGGCCAGCGGCCGCAACGAGCCGCCGATGAGCATCGCGGTCTACCGCAATACGTCGCCGGGAGCGGATCAGGTGGTGCTGACCCAGGAGGCGCTGATCGGCACCGCGATCGACATTCGCTCGAGGAACATCGAGCTCGGCTCGCTGCCGACGCGCTGACGCGATCGGCAAGTCGCCTCGCGATCTGCCGCGACCAGGACATTGATGCCCTGGCAGGCAAACAGCGTTTCACAGTGACCGCCTGTCGGTGAACCGACTGCGGTGCGCGCCGGGTGTCGCGTCCTCGTCGACAGGCGCGGCCCATCCCCGCGAGTCCACGGCGGCGAGGCGTTGGCGCGCTCGTTGCTCAGGCAACTGAGCGAAAGGGCGCCGGCCACTCCGGCGCGCGTCGTGAATCCCATGCGTTCGCTGGTCCTGCTCGTGTTCGTCGTTGGCTGCGCCGCGCCCCTCCGGGCCCCGGTGGTCTCGCCCGCGGTGCACATCTACGAGAGCCACGAGAACACCGCGATCACCGAGGGTGACACCGTGATCGCCGCCGACCCCGACGTCGCCTACGCCGCCGCCTCCGACTACGGCCGGTGGACCGCGATGTTCCCCAACATCCGGATGGTCGCGGTCACCCGGCGCGATGGCAACGACGCCCTGGTGCGGCTGACCCGCGCCGACGGCAACTTCAACGACGTCCACTTCCATAACCAGCCGGCGGTCCGCAAGGTCTGGTTCGAGAACACCAACAGCAAGGCCACCGTCTGGGCCGAGATCGTGTTCGCGCCCGGCGACCGCCCGGCCACGACCCGCGTGCACTCGCGGCTCTACGCCGACGTCGACGGGTTGGCATCGATCTTCGTGAGCAAGAACAAGCTCCGCAACCTGCGCCAGCAGCGCGTGGCGAGCGACCTCGCGGACCTCCGCGCGTACTTCGCGAAGGTCTTCGCGTCCACACCGTGACGGTGCCGCACCGGGTGCGCTGGGTCACCGCGGATGGTCCCTGCGACCGTCGCACCGCCCATTCGACCAGGTGTCGGTTCCGCTAACAGGCATCGGTCCCGGGCGTTCTGCTACCGTCGTCAGGCGATGGCATCACGCTGGCTGGTGAAGGTCCTGATCGCCTGCACCGCGCTCGCGGCCGGCGATGGCTGCCTGCGGCGCGCCACCTTCGACGGCTGTCACCAGGACGCCGACTGCGCCGCGGCCGGCGCGACCGCGCACTGCGAGGCGAGCGGCGCCTGCAGCGTGGACGATCTTGGATGCCCGGGCAGCGGTCATCGTTACGTGCCATCGGCGCCCCAGGGCGCGACCTGCGTGGATCCGCCGGACGGCCGCCTCGACACCGTGATCGATACGCCGCCGGGTCCGCCCGACGCGCCCGGCGCCGCGGGCCGCGAGTGCGTGAAGGGCGGCAAGCGCGTGGCCGATGGCACCTGCGCGCCCAGGGTCTGTGAGAAGGAGCCGCGCTGCTGCAGCGAGCAGTGGGACGCGGCGTGTGTGCGCTGGGCCGAGACCCTGTGCGACGCGCACTGCGGGACGATGGCGTTCGTCGGCGGCGCCGACTACGCGATCGTGTTCCGCACCGACACCTGGACGCCGATCTGGGACGACAGCCCGGGCTCGGACGCGATGACCCACGGTGGCTACTGGGCCGACTACGACGACGACGGCGACGTCGATCTCGCCACCGTCGGCGGGCGCGAGCTGCACGTCTACCGCGACGACGGCTTCGACGGCACGCACCTCACGCTGACCCCGGTCTACACCAAGGAGTGGGGCCAGCTCGGGAACAACAGCTACCTCGACGGCCGCACCGGCGCGTGGGCCGACTTCGACGGCGACGGCGATCTCGACCTCGCGCTCGGCGGCTTCGACGGGCTCGTGCTGATCGAGAACCAGGGCGGCGTGTTCCTGAACGAGCGCGTCGTGTTCCGCCAGCCGGCGAGCGGCGACACCGACGCCACGCCCACGCCCAACGACACGACGTCGCTGGCGTGGGGCGATGTCGACGGCGATCACGATCTCGATCTGGTGGTCGGCCGCTACTACAGCCCCTCGCTGCTGTTCATCAACGACGGCACCGGCGCGCTGACCCAGCGCGCGTGGAACGGCCCCTCCAGCGGCACCGAGTCGGTGCAGTGGTGCAACCTCGACGGCGATCCCGCGCCCGAGCTGGTCATGTCGGGCGCGTCGTACCTCACCCTCTACAAGCTGACCGGCACCTCGGTCGCCGACGACGCGCAGGCCACGCACGTGCAGTCCGCGGACTTCCTGGTCGAGACCAAGTGCGGCGATCTCGATCGCGACGGCGATCTCGATCTGTTCTCGAGCACCTGGGGCACGACCGTGCGCGCGTACCGCAACAGCAACCAGACCCTCGCCGGCTTCTCCGAGGCCTGGCGCGATGGCACCAACGCCGTCAGCCAGTGGGGCCTCGACCTCGGCGACATCAACGGCGATGGCAAGCTCGACGCGGTCGGCGGCGGCGATGGCTTCAATCAGCCGACGAAGGTCCAGCCGTACGTGAACGCGTCGACCAACACCAACCAGAACATCGCGTTCACGGTGCCCGCGCCGATCGGCGCGTCGATCAACCTGACGACGCACGACATCGAGCTCGCGCCGCTGCCCGCGGTCCAGTAAGTCAGGGTCGCGGCCGCAGCGGTCCGGGCGCGTCGCACAGCGGGCACGTGCTCGGCTCGGTGAGCTCGCCGCAGTCGGTGCACTCGATCCGCGTGACGTGGAACCCGGGTTCGCCGAACGCGACCGTCGTGGTCGGCGGCGGCGGCTTGCCGGCGCGGGTCGTGACCGTCGCCGGCACCAGCGCGCCGACCAGCAGCTCGGAGCCCTTGCACGCGCAGCGCTTGGGCACCTTGAGTCGCGAGGTCGACGCGAGCGCGCGCGCGAGCCCGTCGGGCGCGTGGCAGCGCGGGCACTCGGGCGCGTCGATGGCGACCGCGCCGCACGCGGTGCAGCGCACCCGATACACGCCATCGACGAACTTCTCGCCATCGTGCGCCCAGCGGCCATCGTCGTCGGGCTCGGCGAGCATCACCGAGACGATCCGATCGATGTACGAGTGCACCTCGAGCCGTACGTCGCCGCACGCGGGGCAGCCGCGCATCAGCGCAGTGAAGGTCGCTTCGTCCAGTCGGCCCATGGACGCGACCCTACACCCGTGGCAAGCATCGACCAGCCTCGGAGGGTTCAACATGCGTCATCTCCTGTCTGCTGCGATCACGATCTTCGCGCTCACCACCACCGCGCACGCCGGCGACGGCGCCGGCAAGCCGGCCACGCCCGCGCCCGTCGCCGACAAGAAGCCGGCCCCCGCCAAGACCCACCTCACCTGGTACGGCCACGCCGCGTTCCGCATCGACACGCCGGCCGGCAAGACCCTGCTGATCGATCCGTGGATCTCGAACCCGTCGAACCCCAACGCCAAGACGGATCTCAAGAACCTGACCAAGGTCGATCTGATCCTCATCACCCACGGCCACTCGGATCACGTCGGTGACGCGGTCGCGATCGCCAAGACCACCAAGGCCAAGCTGGTCTCGACCTTCGACCTCGGCATGGCGCTGGTCGCCGAGATGGGCTACCCGAAGGACCAGATCGGCTTCGACACCCAGGGCAACTTCGGCGGCACGATCAAGCTGCTCGACGACGAGGTCGCGATCACGTTCGTGCCCGCGGTCCACTCGTCGGCGGTCTCGAAGGACGGCGTCAACACCAAGGACGGCGGCGCGCCGGGCGGCTTCGTCATCGCCATCAAGGGCGGGCCGACCTTCTATCACACGGGCGACACCGACCTG
The DNA here is from genome assembly GCA_021413675.1 of Deltaproteobacteria bacterium. Lineage (GTDB taxonomy): Bacteria > Myxococcota_A > Polyangia > Haliangiales > Haliangiaceae > JAIOQA01. Next base: position 15,670 of record JAIOQA010000183.1, read on the forward strand.
TTCAGCGACATGGCGCTCATCGGCAAGATCGCGCCGATCGACGTGATGCTCGCCTGCATCGGCGATCACTTCACGATGGGCCCGGGCCGCGCCGCCGACGCCGCGAAGCTGGTCAAGGCCAAGCAGATCGTCCCGATGCACTTCGGCACCTTCCCGGTGCTGACCGGCACCGTGGCGGACTTCGCCAAGGCGCTCAAGAAGGCCGGCGCCGGCAAGCTGCACGAGATGAAGATCGGCGAGACGATCGAGCTCTGATGTGACCGCGCGGTCCGCGCGCTGAAATCCGCAACCGAACGGGCGGCGCGCTGTCGAACCAGCATGCTGCGCTGGATCCCGGGTGCGCTCCTGGTGCTCGCGTCGCTCGGCGCGCGCGCCCGGGCCGACGAGGGCGCCCCCGCATCGATCCAGCTCGGCGCGCCCGGTGACGGGGTCAGCCTCGACGACATCGCGGTCGTGCTGCGCCTCGGCGAGACCGGCACCGTCGCGACCGTGACCCTGTCGCTGTCGACCACCCGGCCCGACCCGCAGGAGGTCCTCTTGCCGATCGCGGTGCCGCGGGGCGGCGCGATCACCGCGATGGAGGTCACCCTCGATCGCACCCGGCTGCGCGCGATCGCGCTGCCCGCCGGCGCCGCGCGCACGCGCTACGACGCGATCCACCACCAGCGCATCGATCCCGCGCTGCTCGAATGGGCGGGGACCTCGGATGCGCGCGATCAGCTGCGGCTGCGGGTGTTCCCGGTGGTGCGCGCCCACACCGCGCAGGTCGTGCTGACCGTGGCGCTGCCGCGGACCGCCAGCTTCGCGATCGAGCCGATCGCGCCGCCGGTCGGACAGATCGCCATCGAGATCCACGATCGCGACGGCCTCGAGGACGTGCGCCGATGGGATCGGCCGACCGGCTGGGTCGCGGTCGCGCTGTCCGCTGCGCCGCCACCGGCGCGACGCGCAGCGCCGCAGCGCGTGGTCACCGCGGCGACCTCGCTGTTCGCCGGCGAACCGATGGGCGCGTCGATGCGCGCGTGGCCGAGGCGTCAGAGCGCCCCGGTGATCTCGTGCGCGCTGGGCACCCCCGACGCGTTCTACGGGGTCCGCTCGGTGGACCCGCAGGAGATCCGCGCGCTCGTCACCTTGCATCATCCGCAGCTGCGCACCTGCTACCAGCGCGCGGCGCAGCGCGATCACGCGCTCGCGGGCGAGGCGGTGCTGCACTTCGCGATCGACGCGACCGGCGCGGTCGACGGGGTCCGCGTCGACGGCACGCTCGACGATGGCGACGCGGTCGCCTGCCTCGCGAGCGAGGTCGCGACCTGGCGCTTTCGCGAGGGCAGCGGCGTGACCGCGGTGAACTACCCGCTGCGCTTCGCGCTGTCGCCGTGAGCGGAGCGCAGCGCCGGCGGCCGACGCCGACGGGCCCCGCGCGACCTGCGTGCTATCGTCGCGCGCGTGTCCCGCCTCGCGCTCGCTGTTGCTCTGATCCTCGCCGCCTCCACGGGCGCGTGTACTGGCCCGAAGCTCGACCTGACCGGCTCGGGCGCCGGGCCGATCACCGGCTCGGGCGGTGACCCGAACCTCTCGCAACCGATCGTCCTCGGCGGCCAGCTGTACGCCAAGTACTGCGCGCTCTGCCACGGCGACAACGCCGAGGGCTACAAGGCCGACAACGCGCCGTCGCTGGTGAACCCCGAGTTCCTGGTGTCAGCATCGGACGAGTTCCTGCGCAGCTCGATCGGCCGCGGCCGGCCGGGCACCGCGATGGCCGGCTACGCCAAGGCGATCGGCGGCCCGCTCGACGACGCGTCGGTCCGCGCGATCGTCGCGTTCCTGCGCAAGGACGCGCCGGCGCCGCGCGCGCTGCCGGCGGTGAGCGGCGGCGATCCGGTGCTCGGCAAGGCGACGTACACCGGCATGTGCGCGAGCTGCCACGGCACCCTCGAGCGCCGCGGCGAGGCGATCTGGCTCGCGAACCCGCAGTTCGTCGCGACCGCGGCGCCGGCGTTCCTCGCGCACGGGATCAAGGCCGGCCGCCCCGGCACCAAGATGATCCCGTGGGGCAACTCGCTCGGCGACGCCGAGGTCGCGAACCTGGTCGCGTACATCCAGAGCTGGCCCAAGGCCGGCCAGGCGGTCGCGCCGGTCGATCCGACGCCGCGGCCACTCGGCCCGATCGTGATCAACCCCGACGGCAAGGCCCCGACCTTCACGCTGCGCGAAGATCGGTTCGTGCCCGCCGCGCAGGTCAAGGCCGCCCTCGATGCCAAGCAGCGCCTCGTGATCATCGACTCGCGCGCGCCCTCGGACTGGCTGCACACGCGCATCCCCGGCGCGATCTCGATCCCGCACTACGACATGAAGGCGATCGATCAGGTGCCCAACGATGGCACCTGGGTGCTCGCGTACTGCGCGTGTCCGCACCACGCCTCGGGCATCGTCGTCGACGAGCTGCGCAAGCGCGGCTACAAGAACACCGCGGTCATCGACGAGGGCATCCTCGGCTGGCAGCGCGCGGGCTACCCGGCGGTCGACGCCGAGGGCAAGCCCGCGGTGATGCCGCCGGCGCTCCCGCCCGAGCCGCCCGCGGCGCTGCAGCCCGGCCCGCAGTAAGGCAGCGCGCGGCACCCGCGATCGCCGGCGATCGATCGATGGCGCGCGCCCCGGCTCTGGGCGCATGATCGCCGGATGCGAACCTGGGCGCTCGCGTTCGTGCTCGTGGCCTGCGGTGGCGGCGGCGGCGGCGCGCCGCCCGACGCGGCCAGCGTCGGTGATGGCGGGCTGCGCGTCCTCGGCGATCCGCACCAGGGCCAGTACCACCTCGGTCCGGTCGAGTGGACCGGCTCGTTCCCCAACGCGTGCGAGCCCTACCCGGCGCAGATCCGCGCGATCGAGGGCGAGCTGCTCGCCGGCCTGTCCAACGAGGTCGCGGCCAGCGGCGACTACTGCGACGCCTGCGTCTACGTCGAGACCGCCGCCGGCAAGAGCGCGGTCCTCCGCGTCGTGACCTACGGCGTGTCGAACGCGCCCGGTGACATGGACGTGAGCCAGGCCGCGTTCGATCTGCTGACGACCGGCGAGTACCCGCGCACGATGACCTGGCGGCTGGTGCAATGCCCGACCGCGGCGCCGCTCTACTACCAGTTCCAGACCGAGGCCAACCCGTACTGGACCAGCCTCTGGGTGCGCAACCCGCGCGACGCGATCCAGTCGGTCGAGGTCACCAGCGCCAATCACGCCTCGTGGTTCGCGCTGCGCCGGGGCACCGACGGCACGCTCACCGACGACGGCGGCTTCGGCACTGGCGCGTTCACGCTGCGGGTGACCGCCGTCGACGGCAGCCAGATCGAGCAGGCGTTCCCCGGCTTCACCGCCGGCGCGCTCGTGACGGGCGACACGAACCTGCCGTAGGCGCTCCGGATCGCGCGCCGGCCCCGGTCGGTGCGGCTTGCTCCGCGCGCGCAATCGCGCGACGCTCGCGCTTCACATTGTTCCGGGGGGAACCGTGAAGCAGATCTCGTTTGCGCTTCTGGTCGGTGTCACGCTCCTGCAATCCGCGTGCGGCGGCGGCAACGACTTCCCGGACGCGGCGCCGCCCGGCGACGTGGCCGCGGTGATCCCGAACACCACGATCTCGCCGAAGGGCCAGGTCGTGCGGAGCCGCGACATCACGCTGACCGCGGACGTCGCCGCGACGATCTACTACACGCTCGACGGCACCGAGCCGACGACCGCCAGCGCCAACGGCGCGAGCCCGGCGACGGTCACGCTGCCCCCGGGTGGCGCGGTGGTCCGCTACTTCGCGGTGTCGTCGACCGGCGGCACCGAGACCAGCAAGTCGGAGACCTTCACGGTCGACCGGCTCGGCCCCCAGGCCATCGACAACCTCCAGGCGGTCGCGACCGGTCCGGACATCGCGCTGACCTGGACCAACCCGACCGCGCCCGGCTTCACCGACGTCGTCCTCGTCCGGACCTCGGACGTCGCGGCGACGGTGCCGACCGACTTCGCGGCGCTCGCCGTCGGCGACAGCGTCGGCCCGGGCACCGTGGTCTACGTCGGCCCCGGCACCTCGTTCACCCACGCCGCGGCGGGTGCGGGGTCGAGCACCTACGTCGCGTGGGCGCGGTTCGCCAACGGCGTCTACGCCGAGGGCCGCACCGCCTCCGCCTACGTCGAGCCGCCGGCGCAGCTCGCGACGATCTCGATCGACATCACCGGCGCGACCGGCACCGTCACCACCCAGCCCGGCGCGTACACGCTGTCGATCGCCAACGTCTCGAACGCGACCGCCGGGCAGGTGACGTTCGACGTCACCGCCACGACCACGCTGCGCGGCATCACCTTCGCGCCCAAGCTGGTGCAGAAGGACCTGACGATCACCGACGACACCAGCATCGATCTCGTGGCCGATGGCACCCTCGGCACGACCGGCACCACCAAGGTCGTCGCGCTCGGCACCGCGCTGCCCGCGGCGGGCACGCTGACCCGCACGGTGACGATGACCACCACCGGCACCGGGACGATCACCTTCGATGTCGAGGTCGTGCACAGCCCGGGCGTGTTCTCGCCGACGTGGAACACCGTCATCGAGGCCACCTACGGCGGCGCGTTCGCCGACTTCGGCTCGACGGTCGAGATCGACGCGCTGCCCACGCCGACGCCGTGGGAGAACTCGGCGGACCAGTACGGGCAGTACCGCGGCCTGATCGTCTCGCCCGACGGCCGCTGGATCTACGCCGGTCAGCGCGCCTCCGGCAAGATCGTCAAGCTCGACGCGACCACTGGCCAGCTGATCGGCGGCACCGATCTCGCGCCGGCGGTCGCCGGCAACCGCGTGTCCACCGAGGTCACGCTCGATCCGAGCGGCCACCGGCTCTACGTGGTCTTCAACGACGGCATGCACGGCGGCGCGCGCACCGCGACGACCGCCACGCTGCCCGCGCCGCAGCCGACGACGGTGTCGTCGTACCTCCTCGAGATCGATCCCGCGACGATGACCGAGGTCGGCCGGATGTCGCTGCAGACCGACGTCCAGGCGCTCCACGTCGCGCGCAACTTCGCGCTGTCGCGCGATGGCCGCGTCGCCGCCGTGCCGCTCAGCGGCGCGTACTCCGACGCCGACGACGCGGGGGTCGGGGTCATCGATCTCTCGGCGATGACGCTGCGCGACGGCGACAGCGCGACCGCGGGCACGCAGCTGGTCGCCACACCGGGTCGCCGCCCATCGCGGTGCGCGTTCACGTGGACCGCCGCGAGCGTCGTGTGCGCGAACTCGGGGTACTCGAGCACCGGGGATCGCGTCACCGTGATCGACACCGCGACCCTCGCGGCGTCCGAAGCCGACCAGGACGGCGAGCCGACGACCAGCACGCAGCGGTACAAGACCCTCGTTCCCCTGACCGATGGCACCGTCGCGCTCGCCGGTGTCGAGGATGCCGTCGAGGGCGGCACGGAGGGCACGCCGCTGATGCACCTCGATCCGGCGACCAAGATGATCACCGCGATCGGCACGGTGCCGCTGCCGCAGACGATCGCCGGCGTGCTGGTCGGCACCGATCTGGTCATGCGCGGCCGCGCCGAGCTCTTCAAGGTCGACCTCGCGACCGGCACCGAGACCCGGCTCCACGATCTGGCGGCGTCGTCGGTACTGCACACGCTCGGCGCGACGCCGTTCTGAGCCACGCGATGCGCGGCATCGTGCTGGCGATGGCGATCGGTGGCGCGGTCGCGTGTCATGGCGATGCGCCGTCGAGTCCGGCGCCCGTCGCCGCGCCGCCACCGGTCGTGGTGATCGGCGTGCGCGTCGATGGCACCGGCGCGACCCCGGTCGAGATCGCCGCCGGCGCGAGCCGCGATCTCTGGCCGCTCTGTCAGCAGTACGACGCCGAGGCGATCGTCGCGCGCGGCCGCAGCGGCGCGTTCGTGCGCGCGCCGTGCGCCCACCCCGCCGGCGACGCGCTCGCGCTCACCACCGATGGCACCCGCGGCAAGGTCGCGCTGACCCGCGCGGCCGATGGCGCGCGCGCACCGATCGCCAGCGCCGACGACGTGATCGCGATCGACATCGTGCGGCCGCGCCCGCCAACGCCCACGACCGACGACGTCGGCCTGACGATCGTCGTGCCCGGCAAGCCGCCGCTCGCGCTCAGCGGCGCCGCCTTCAACGCCCTCGTGCCCGCCGAGCACCTGCGCCGCGGCATCGGCGTCGCCGAGCTGCTCGCCGCCGCCAAGGTGAAGGTGGACGGCGACGTCATCGTGACGGGCGGCGAGCCGCCGTACCGCATCAAGGCCGCGTGGCTGCGCGACCGCGATCAGGTGCTCGCGCTGCGCCGCAACCACCGCGGCCAGCTCCGCTTCGAGCACACCGTCGGCGGCAGCCGCCGCGGCCACGTCAAGGACGTGACCGCGCTCGAGCTCGTGCCGCGCTGACGAGCGCGGCAGCGGATGACGCCGCCCCGCGCGGGATCCCGCGCGGGGCGCCTTCACGCGGGTCTCAGAGATCGCAGGCGTCCGGCTGGCCGCCGCTCATCGTGGTGTGACCCTCTTCCAGCTCGAGGTCGGCGCGCAGACCGCCGTTGGCCGCCATCAGCTTCTCCGGGCGGAGCGGCTGCGCGACGGTACGGGTGAGGATGCGACGCGATTCGGGCTTCTTCATGATGTTCTCCTGTGTCGTTGGGGAATCGCACCGTCCGGACATCGGACGGCGCAAACGATGGCGCCGGGGGCGGCGATCACGCGGCCGCGCACGGCGCGTCCTCGTCGATGACGTGCTGCTCGATCGCCGCGACGTGGGCGGCGCGCTCGCGACGGACGCGCAGCGCGGCGTCCCGCGCGACCGCGACGTAGCCGACCGCCTCGGCGCGCGACCACCGGAAGTCAGGTCGGCCCTGGGCCAGCATCGCGCTGAACCGATCGAGCAGGAACGCCTCGGGCAGCGCCTGCTCGACCCACAGCCACTGCCCCTGCTCGTTGACCTCGAGGAACACGTGCTCGCCCATCGGCGTGACGATGAAGTCGAAGCAGCCGAACACGATGCCGAGCCGCCGCATCAGCGCGCGACAGCGGACCTCGATCTCGGGATCGAGCGCGTCGAGCTCGAGCGGCGGGCGCGCGTCGTCGGCGCGCCAGTCGAGCTGCGTGGCGCGCGCGTCCTGCGAGTGGATGCGCGCGGTCACGACGTGATCGCCGATGATCGTCACGCGCAGCTCGTGGCGCTTGGCGATGCGCGGCTGGAAGATGCCGGGCGTCAACCGCAGCACGTCGTCGTCCGGCAGCTCGGTCTCGTCGAGCACCGCGGTCAGCGGGTAGAGCCGCTCGCCGCCGCCGCGCCACACCGCCGGCAGGAACGGCTTGTAGATCACCTCGCCCGGGTGCGCCGCGAGCAGGGCGCGGATCCGCGCCGGGTCATTGCTCACGAGCGTCTCCGGAACCGCGAGCCCGACCTCGCGCGCGGACGCCAGCTGGCGCAGCTTGCTGTTGGCGCCCCGGTGGCAATCGATGGGGTTCACCCAGAGCGCGCGCGGCGCCAGCACGTCGTAGAGGCCGCGCACGACCGCGTCGAGCTCGCGCTCGGCCACCGGTCGATCGTGCGGGTGCATGTCCGCGGGCAGGACCGGGCGCGTCGGGCGTCGCAGCCACACGCTCGTGGCGTCGTCGATGACCGTGTCCCCGACCCGCACCGACGGGGCGCTCGCGCCAACGGTGATCGCGACGGTCGCGGCGCGCGGCAGATCGGACGCGTACAACGCGACGAGCTCGTGGCCCCGGCGCTCGAGCGCGCACGCGACCGCGGCGGCGTGGATGTCATCGGGGGTGGTCGTGACGACGATGCGAGTCATCACCGCGAGGTCGTTGCAGCGCGCGTGCCGTGAGCGCGCGCTGCCAACGGCGCGGAATCATCGACGCCCTCGCGTGAACGCGCTTGCATCGTTGCCGCGCGGCAACGCGCCGGCCCCCGGGACGCGCGGTCGCCGGCCGCGACGAGCTCAGGACGGGCTGGGTCGCTCGCGCGTCGCCATCGATCCGCGCGCCCGGGCGATCGCCGGGAACATGCGCTCGGCCTGATCGATCGTCGCGCGCGCGAGGCCGCGGGCCTGGCGATAGGCGATGCCGAGCAGCCAGACCGGCAGCACGGCGCCGACCACGGTCCACGGCGGCGCGCCCTGCGCGACCGCGACGCCGACCGCGACCACGCCGGCGAGCGCGACCGCCTGCAGGCCGCCGTGGGCCTGGCGCCGCGCGCGCGTGTTGACCTCGGCGTGGAACTGCTCGCGCAGCCAGGCGATCGCCTCGGCGTCGCGCGCGGGATCGACCGGCACCTCGGCGACGCGCGCGATGATGTGGCCGGTCGAGGCGACGTAGATGCTGTCCGGCGCCGCGGCGCACAGCTTGGCAGCGCGCGGCAGGTTGTCGGCGTGCGCGAGCTTGATGATCTGATCGGTGAACACCGACGCGCGCACGTTGCCGCGCTGCCACGGCCACCACACCAGCACCGCCGCGCCGAACCCGATCACGCCACCGACGATCGCCAGGATCAGCATGTCAGCCGTGGTAGACCCGCGACGCGACGATGCGCCCGTCGACGACGTCGAAGACCTCGGCGACCGGATACGACGGCTCGCCGGGCACGTGGCGGTCGTACTCGAGGAAGACGCGCGCCGCATCGGCGGTCACGGTCAGCGGCTCGTAGCGCATCCCGGGCAGGCGCGTGAACGCGTCGCCCCACCACGCGCGCAGCGCGGCCTGCCCGACGATGCGCCCGCCGGTCTCGGGGCGCTGCACGCGCAGCTTGGGCGAGGTGTGGTGCGCATCCTCGGCGTACAGGCCGACCAGCCGATCGAGGTCACGCGCGTTGAAGGCCGCCAGCCAGGCGTTGCCGAGGTCGCGATTCGCGTCGCTCATGCGATCTCCATATCACGCTCACCACGCCGCGGAGACGCCGGCGTCGGCCGACGGCGGCGTCGGCCGCAGCTCGTAGTTGGTCACGGCGCCGATCAGCACCGCCAGCGAGCAGATGTAGAACCACAGGATCACGACCAGCACGCTGCCGAACGTGCCGTAGACCGTGCCGTAGCTGACCTCGGTGACGTAGTACGAGAGCCCGATCGAGGCCGCGAGCATGAGCGCGGTCGCGACCAGCGCGCCGGGCAGCACGTGGCGGATCGAGGTCGCGTGCTTGGTGCCGAGCCAGTAGAGGACGCCCAGCGAGACGATCACCACGACCACCGTCGCCGGCCAGCGCAGGTTCTCGACCCACGCGCGGTGATCGGGGCGCAGCACGTGGCTGATCGCCGGCATCGCCACGACCATCGCGAGCACGAACACCGCGACGAGGATCGAGCCGAGCGCGGCGCCGAAGCTCACGAGCAGGTTCCACCACCAGCCGGTGAACCGCCGCGGCGAGCCGTCGACGTGGTTGATCGCGGCCAGCATCGCGCCGGCGCTCGAGCGCGCCGCCCACAGCGCGAGCACGACCGAGCCGACCACCGCGAAGGTGAGCTCCTCGCTCGAGCGCGAGGCCGCGCGCTGCAGCTGATCGACGATCAGCTCGTGGACCGCGCGCGGCACGACCTGCTCGAGGCCCGACAGCTGCTGCGGGATCTGCGATGGATCGGCGGCCAGCGCATAGACCGAGACCACCGCGGTCATCGTCGGCAGCAGGCCGAGCAGCAGGAACAGCGCGACACCGCCGGCCATGACCGTGCCGTCGTCGGCGTAGAGGTGGCGGATCACCCGCACCGGCAGCGACGCCCAGACGCGCGCGAGCCAGCCATGATCCGGTGCCATGGCCGACCGTAGCACCCGGGTTCGGCGCGCGAGCACTCCCGCCGGATGTGAACCACGCAACACCACGGGACGCTCGCCGCCTTCTGCCGACCCGGCGCGGTTGCCGACGTGTTACGCCGGGGGCCGTGCTCGGGCCTCGCGCCGTCGCCATCGCCGCAGCGATCGCCGCGATCGCCAGCCCGGCGATCGCGCGCGCCGAGCGGGCGCTGTCGGGCGTGGTCACCGATGGCGCCACCCGCGCGCCGGTCGCTGGCGCCACGGTCGCCGCCGCGACGATCGAGACCGTCACCGGCGCCGATGGCAGCTTCACGATCAGCGGCGTCCCCGGCGGCGTGTTCGACGTCTTCGTGCTCGCCGACGGCTACGAACCGCAGTTGCTGCGCGCGCGCGCCGGCCGCGGCCTGGCGATCGCGCTCGCCCCCGAGCGCGGTGGCACCGAGGTCGTCGAGATCGATGGCGCCGCGCCGCTCACCGCGGCGCCCGCCGCGGTGCTGTCGGCCGAGCAGATCAAGACCCTGCCCGGCGGCGGCGGCGACGCGCTGCGCTCGCTGCAGAGCCTGCCGGGCGTGGCGCGCATCCCGTTCGGCCTGGGCGGGCTCGCGCTGCGCGGCACCGCGCCCCGCGACACCCACGTCTTCCTCGACGGGATCCAGGTCCCGATCCTCTACCACTTCGGCGGCCTGGCCTCGTTCGTGCCCACCGGCTACCTCGCCCACCTCGAGCTCCAGCCCGGCTCGTTCGGCGTGGCCCACGGCCGCGGCCTCGGCGGCGTGGCGCTGGTCGACTCGCGCGCCGGTCGCCGCGATCGCTGGCGCGCGGGCGGCGAGCTCAGCCTCCTCGACGCGGCCGCGCTCGCCGAGGGTCCGGGGCCGCAGAAGGGCAGCTGGTTGATCGCGGCGCGGCGCTCGTACGCCGACGCGATCCTCGCGCTCGCGCCGATCGATCTGACGCTCCTGCCGCGCTACTACGACGCGCAGGTGCGCTGGGAGTCGGGCAACGGCGAGTGGACCGCGCTCGGCTTCGCCTCGGACGACAACCTCCACCTCGTGCGCACGCCGACCGGCGGCGACACGCCGGGCGGCATGATCGACGCGAGCAACGTCGGCGCGTTCGACTACGAGTCGCGGTTCGCGCGGGTCGGCGTGCGCTGGCGCAAGAAGGTGGCGGCGACGGCGGTGACGATCACGCCGTCGCTCGGCGTCGACAAGATCTCGGCGATCGCGAACCACAAGGGCGTCGACAAGGGCCAGCGCCGCACGACCGAGACCGGCGCGATCCGCGCGACCGCGGTGACGCCGATCGATCAGGGCAAGGTCGAGCTCGGCTTCGACGCCTCGGTGGTGCGGTCGCACTGGACGATCGACGGCAAGCCGCCGCCGCCCAGCGAGGACGAGTTCGAGCACGTCGAGGGCTCCAAGACCAGCGGCGACCTTGGCATGTGGGCCGAGGTGTCGTGGGCCAGCGCCGACGACGCGGTCGGCATCCGCCCGGGCGTGCGCATCGATCACCTCGGGCTCGCCGATCAGTGGACCGTCGATCCGCGGGTCAGCGTGACCCACCGCGCGCCCTACCGCCTGACGATCACCGAGTCGCTCGGCATGTATCACCAGCCGCCGTCGATCGTGGATCTGCAGCACGATCCCGATCGCCCGCTGTCCGCATCGTGGTCGGTGCAGGCCTCGGTCGCGGTCAAGGCGCCGCTCCGCGATCAGGCCGAGGTCTCGGCGACGATCTACGGCCAGGATCTGCACGAGCTGCCGGTCGACGTGGTCAGCGGCGCGACGCCGGTGTCGGCCAACGGCAGCGGCGAGGCCGGCGGCGCGTTCGGCGTGGCGCGCGAGCTCATCGACGATCAGTTCGGCACCTACAGCCTCCGCGACAACCGCGGCCGCGGCTACGCCTACGGCGCCGAGCTGATGATCCGGCGCGACGTCGGCGCGGTCACCGGCTGGATCTCGTACACCTACGCGCGCTCGTTCCGCCGCGGCGATCCCGCGCGCATGGCGCCGTGGCTGCCGTACGTGCTCGATCAGCCGCACTTGCTGACGGTGCTCGCGACCTGGCGCGCGACCGCACACTGGCGCTTCGGTGGCCGCTTCCGCGTGGTCACCGGCAATCCCTACACGCCGGTCGCCGCCGCGTTCCGCGACATCGAGCACGCGTGGACCGCGATCGATGGACCGCTCCTGTCCGAGCGCCTGCCCGCGTTCGTGCAGCTCGATCTGCGCGTCGATCGCACGTGGAAGCGCCGGTGGGGCACGATGGCCTTGTTCCTCGATCTGCAGAACGCGGCCAACCGCGCCAACGTCGAGGGCGTGACGTACAACGACGACTACACCCGGCGCGGCTACACCCACGGGTTGCCGATCTTCCCGTCGCTGGGCGTCGAGTACACGCCGCCCTAGGCGTGGTAGTCGGGGCCGTCCTCGCCGACGAGGACCTCGGTCGCGACGATCACCGCGGCGCGCTCGGCCGCCAGCGCCGCGAGCGCGGGCTCCGCGCGATACGCGGCGAACGCGGCGGCGTCGGGGAACGTCACGACGTGGACCTCGCGCAGCGGATCGCCATCGATCACGACCGTGCGCGCGATCGCGCCGCCGTGGTGCGTCATGATCGCCGCCGCGGCGCGTTCGTAGGCGCGAAAGCGCGCGAGCATCGAGCGGGAGACCGTGAGGATCGCGACCAGGGTCACGCCGGCATGATCCCACCGAATCCTTTACGGTGAGGCGACTTCGTGGCAGCGTTCATCTCTTCACTCGCGATCACGGGGGCGAGCGAGACGCCATGGAAAGCAAGCGGTCCAAGCACATCAAGCTGACCTCGCACCCGGGCAGTGGTGCGGCGAAGCCGATCCCGATCAACTGGGGCGCTGCCGATCCGGCGACCCGCGGTCCGGTGATCGCGACCCTCACCAATCCCGAGCAACGCAACGTCATCGGCACGCACTCCGGCAGCTACGCGGTCTATCGCGCGCTCGCGGTCGCGGCCAAGGCGCTCGATCCGCAGCACGTGCCGGATCTGACCAACACCGCGCCCACCGACTCCCTCGGTCCCTATCCGCAGTGGAAGGACGCCGAGAAGATCGTCTCGATCGATCCGTGGGGCGCGGTCGTCGCCGACGTGTTCCAGACCTATCTCGCGAAGGGCTACGACATCCGCCCGACCATCGCGGTCACCAAGGCGCACATCGACATGCCCGAGATCCGCGACGCCTGCGAGGCGGGTCGCCTGTCGATCGACGGCCAGATCCTCCGCACCGGCGGCGACGTGCGCGTCACCAAGGCCGCGATCGAGCCGGTCTGGTACCTGCCTGGCGTCGCGCGGCGCTTCGGCTGCACCGAGAGCGAGCTGCGCCGCACGCTGTTCGAGCAGACCGGCGGCATGTTCCCGGAGCTGGTCACGCGCGGCGATCTCGATGTCTTCCTGCCGCCGATCGGCGGCCAGACGGTCTACATCTTCGGCGATCCGACCAAGCTCGCCGAACCGAGCGTGCCGCTGACCGCGCGCGTCCACGACGAGTGCAACGGCTCCGACGTCTTCGGCTCGGACATCTGCACGTGCCGGCCGTACCTCGCGCACGCGATCGAGGAGTGCATCCGCGGCGCGCAGCAGGGCGGCGTGGGCCTCATCGTCTACTTCCGCAAGGAGGGCCGCGCGCTCGGCGAGGTGACCAAGTTCCTGGTCTACAACGCGCGCAAGCGGCAGGAGGGCGGCGACACCGCGGCGCAGTACTTCGCGCGCACCGAGTGTGTCGCCGGCGTGCAGGACATGCGGTTCCAGGAGCTCATGCCGGATGTGCTGCACTGGCTCGGGATCACCAAGATCCACCGGCTGGTGTCGATGTCGAACATGAAGTACGACGCGATCGTGCGCAACGGCATCGCGGTCGGCGAGCGGGTCAAGATCCCCGACGAGCTGATCCCGGTGGATGCGCGCGTCGAGATGGATGCCAAGATGGCGGCTGGGTACTTCACGCCAGATGGCCGCGCCCCGGACTCGGACGAGCTCGCCAAGGCCAAGGGCCGCGCGCTCGAATAAGGAGATGAGATGTCCGCCGAGACCACCGCCAGCGGCGGCGAGCTGACCGCCGCCCTCAACTATCTGAAGTCGCCGCTCGCGATCCGCGCGCGCGCCGAGAACGTGTTGTCGGTCGGGTTGGTGGGCGGGCTGGATCACTTCGCGGTCGAGCTCGCGCGCCTCGGCGCGGTCGCCGATCGGGTCGCCGCGGTGACGCGCGCGGCGTACCCGTCGCTGGTGATCCCGGTGCACGGCCGCACCAACCACTTCCGCGCTGGCGGCGTGGATCGCGCGGCGGCGCTCGATCGCGCGCTCGCCGATCGCGAGCGCGACGCCCGCGCGACCGCGTGGATCGATCTGATCGTGGTGTCGGTGCTGCTCGACGCTGGCGCTGGCGACGCGTGGGCCTTCACCGAGCCCGGCACCGGGCTGCGCCTCGCGCGCTCCGAGGGCCTCGCGGTCGCGAGCCTGCACGCGTTTCAAGAGGGGCTGTTCTCGGCCGATCCGGCGGACCCGCTGCGCGTCGACGCCGACGCGCTGGCGCGGCTCGATCCGGATCGGCTCGCGGCGGCGTTCCAGATCAGCGCGGCCAACCCGATGGTCGGCCTCGAGGGCCGGACCGAGCTGGTGCGCCGGCTCGGCGCCGCGCTGGTCGCCTCGCCCCAGCTGTTCCCGGATCAGCGCCCGGGCGGGCTGCTCGAGGTCCTGCGCACCGGCGGCCCGGCCGCGCGCGGCGGTGGCACGGGCGCGCTCGGCGGCATCGCTGCGGCCGAGCTGTTGCGCGCGCTCCTCGACGGGCTCGGATCGATCTGGCCGGGTCGCACCGAGCTCGCCGGCGCCAACCTCGGCGACGTCTGGCGCCACCCCGCGGCTGGCGGCGAGGGCCCGACCGCCGGGCTCGCGCCGTTCCACAAGCTGTCGCAGTGGCTGGCGTACTCGCTGTTCGAGCCGATCGAGCAGGCCGGGCTGCGCATCATCCAGCCGGGCGCGCTCACCGGCCTGCCCGAGTACCGCAACGGCGGTCTGCTCGTCGATCTCGGCGTGCTGGTACCGCGCCACGCCGGCGTGCTGCGCGATCGCCACAAGCCGGGCAGCGAGATCGTCGTCGAGTGGCGCGCGCTGACCGTGGCGCTGCTCGATCGCGTGGCCGATCTGGTGCGCGCGCGGCTCGAGAAGTCCGCCGACGAGCTGCCGCTGGCGCGCGTGCTCGAGGGCGGCACCTGGGCGGCGGGCCGGGCGGTCGCCGCCGAGCTGCGTCCGGGCGGCGGACCGCCGATCACGATCGAGTCCGACGGCACGGTATTCTAGCCGCCGAATACCCGCGGCGACGCGCGCGTTGGATCCGCATGTCCTGGATCGCTCGCGCCGGCGCCGTCATGTTGTTGCTCGTCGGAGGCGTCGCGCAGGCCGAGACCGACCCGTGCGCCGTCCCGCCGGCCGATCCCGCCACGCGCGCGATGACGATCGACCTGGTCGACAACGCTGACTGGGGCTACCAGACCTTCGCGCCCGGCACCGGCGCGGCGTTCCCGGCGGTCAGCAAGGACGGCAAGACCCTCGTGCAGCTGTTCCAGGACGGCGAGGACTTCACCGGCGCGCCGATCACGACGATCGTGTTCTGGTCGACTCGCGGCGCGGAGCTGGCGCGCTACGGGCGCGGCGGCGCCAGCGACTCGCGCAACAGCGCCGCCGCCGACGCGCCGCACGCGCACGCCGCGGTCAACCAGCGCCTTGCTGCGACCACCTGGCGCCCGCTCGCGGTGCACAACGCGTGCGAGCCGGACAGCGAGGTCGGTCGGTCGCCATCGCGCGTGACCGTCGATGGCGACGTCGCGATCACGTTCGATCCCGCCACGGCGCGGCTCACGAAGCGGGTCGCGAAGGGCCGCGCCACCCGCATCCGCGCGCAGTTTCGCGCGCCCGGGCTGCGCTCCGCCGACGACGGCATCCCCGGTGGCGGCTGCGGCGAGATCACCCGCCTGGCGTACGGCTTCGGCGGGCGCGACCTCGGCGTGGCGATCCTGATCGCCGACGGGAACCTCGGCGGCGACTCGTGCTTCGGCCAGCCCGTCGCCGACAACGCGCTCGTGATCCCGCTACGCTGATCGCCATGTCCGCGATCCTCCGCACGACCGTCGTTGCGTGACGCTGATGAGCGGGCACGCCCGCGCCGACACCGATGCGTGCACGACCGCGCCCGTCGATCCCGCGACCCGCGCGATGGCGGTCGAGGTCGCCGCGCCCGATGGCGGCGGCCCCTTCGTCTACCCGCTGTTCGCGCCGGCCAAGGGCAGCGAGTTCCCGGCGGTCAGCAAGGACGGCAAGGTCATCGTCCAGCTGTTCCACGAGGGCGAGGACTTCAGCGGCGCGCCGATCACCACGCTGATGTTCTGGTCGAATCGCGGCACCGTGATCGCGCGCTACTCGCTCGGCAGCTCGAACGCCGCGCGCGCCGATGGTGTCGATGCCAAGGTGCCCACCAAGGCCGAGGCCGCGCTCGGCAAGGCGGCCAACGCCCGGCTCGCGACGCGCCGGTGGCGACCACTCGCGGTCCATCCGGCGTGCGCGCCCGCCGACGCGCCCGTCGACGACAGCGATCACAGCTCGACCGTCCAGCTCGACGGTGACGTCGCCGTCACGTTCGATCCGGTCGAGCAGCGACTGGTCAGCACGCGCCGCGGTCGCACCACGAAGCTCCGCGCGACCTTCTCGTCGCACGGCACGCGCATGGGCGAGGACTCGCACGGCGGATGCGGCCAGATCACGCGCCTCGACTACGGCTTCGGCGGCCGCGACCTCGGCGTCGCGATCCTCGTGCCCGACGCCAGCCTCGGCGGCGACTCGTGCTTCGGCCTACCGACCTCCGACAACGCGCTCGCGATCAAGCTGCGCTGATCATTCGGGCGGGTCGTCGCCGAACAGCGTGCCGACCGCGATCTCGATCGCGTCGAACGGCTCGGCGCGCACGGTCTCGCCCCGTTCGGCGCTCAGGCGCGTCACGTAGCCATCGGCGCTCCACCGCATCACCGTGAGCGTCTGCGCGTGCGGGTCGACGATCCAGTAGTGCGGGATCGCGACGCGGTGATACAGGCGCAGCTTCGCGATGGTGTCGTGGTTGGCGTTCGACGGCGACAGGATCTCGCAGACCCAGTCGGGACAGAGGCGCACCGGCGTGCCGGTCGGGTGTTCGGGGCTGCGCTCGCGGCGCCAACCTATGACGTCCGGACGGACGAGATCTCCGGTGTCGAGGAGCAGCTCGATCTCCACCGAGATCCACCACCCTCCTGGGCCGCCAGCGCCGCCCGGCTTGCGCTGGAACCGAGAATGAACGGTTCCAACCAAGCCCGCTTGCGCGCGCCCATGCTCGCCGCTCGGCGAGGCCTTCGGCGTGAGCTCGCCATCGATCAGCTCGTGGAAGCGCTCCTCTTCCGGGATCGCCCAGAACTCGGCGAGCGTCGTGCGTGCGCGGGCGGGCTGCGACATGGCGGCGAGCCTCGATTCTACGCCACGCCGCGGGCGTCATCCACAGCCCGTTTCGCGCGCGATCACCGTCGGTGATGGGCCTCGATCGCGTCCAGTCGCGCGCGTGCATCGGCGTGCGCGGGCTCGAGCTGCAGGATCAGGTGGTACAGCGCCGCGGCCTGCGCGGCGAACCCGCTGCGGACGTAGCGCTCCGCGGCGCGATCGAACGCGCGCACCGCCTCGCCGCGCTTCCCGAGCCGGCGCAGCACGTCGCCCGCGCGCTTCGGCCAGATCGGATCCGCCGGCGCGAGCCGCTCGAGCTCGAGGTAGAGGTCGAGCGCGGCCTTGTGCTTGCCGGACGCTGCGGCGGCCTGGGCGCGGTCGCGCAGCTCGCGCGCGGCGCTCACGCCGGAGATCGGGGGTACTGCCACGCGCGCACGCTACGACGCGCCGGCGAGATCCTGGGAGATCCTGCGGGGATGGGGCCGGATAGCGCTGGGGTCTCGCGCGAGTTCTTCGCACGCCGCGCGCGCGAGTTCTTCGCAGCCCCGCGCGACTACTTCGTGCCGAACAGGCGGTCGCCGGCGTCGCCGAGGCCCGGGATGATGTAGCCGTGGTCGTTGAGCTTGATGTCGATCGACGCGGTGTAGATCGGCACGTCGGGGTGGTGGCTGTGGAACTCGCGGATGCCCTCGGGACAGGTCAGCAGGCAGACGAACTTGATCGACCGGGGCCCGGTCTCCTTCAGCCGATCGACCGCCGCCACCGCCGAGTGCCCGGTCGCCAGCATCGGGTCGACGACGATGCAGTCGCGGTCGGCCATCATGTCGGGCACCTTGAAGTAGTACTCGACCGCGGTGAGCGTCTTGGGGTCGCGGTACAGGCCGATGTGGCCGACGCGCGCCGACGGCAAGATCTCGAGCATCCCGTCGAGGATGCCGCCGCCGGCCCGGAGGATCGAGATGAGCACGATCTTCTTGCCGTCGAGGACCGGCGCCATCATCGGGGCGATCGGCGTCTCGATCTCGGTCATCGTCAGCGGCATGTCGCGACAGACCTCGTAGCCGAGCAGCACGCTGATCTCGCGGAGCAGCTGGCGGAAGCTGCTGGTGCTGGTGTCCTTCATCCGCATCAGCGTCAGCTTGTGCTGCACGAGGGGGTGACCGATGACGAAGACCTGGCCGGACATGGTCGCGAACCTACCTCGAAGACCGGGAACCTTTCGATTCCCGACCGTGCCTGAATCACGGCGGGAGTTGCCGGCGCCGCCGCCCCGCGGTCCCGGCCGGTGACCAGCGTTCGTTTCGATCGCGTTTCGAGTTAGCCGAGCGTTTACGCGCCAGAAACACGGGCTCCTTAGCATCTGCGTCACGAAAGGAGCGTGATGGAATGATCGACTCTGGCGATACGGCCTGGCTGCTCGTCTCGACGGCCCTCGTGATGTTGATGACCCCGGGGCTCGCGCTGTTCTACGGCGGCATGGTCCAGGGCAAGAACGTGCTGTCGACGTTCATGCACAGCTTCTTCGCCCTCGGGATCGTGTCGATCCAGTGGGCGGTGATTGGCTACAGCCTGTCGTTCGGCGACGACGTCGGCGGCTTCATCGGCGGCACCAACTTCGCGCTCCTGCACGACGTCGGCGTCGACGGCGCGGGTCGCACGGTGCCGCACCTGCTGTTCATGATGTACCAGGGCATGTTCGCGATCATCACGCCCGCGCTCATCTCGGGCGCGTTCGCCGAGCGGATGAAGTTCTCGGCGTACTGTCTGTTCACGCTGGCGTGGACCACGCTGGTCTACGATCCGGTCGCGCACTGGGTCTGGCACCCGGACGGCTGGCTCGCCAAGCTGGGCGCCCTCGACTTCGCCGGCGGCGCGGTCGTGCACCTGTCGTCCGGTGTCTCCGCGCTGATCGTCGCGATCATCCTCGGCAAGCGCGCCGGGTACCCGCACACCCGCCACCAGCCGCACAACCTGACGATGACGATCCTGGGCGCGGGCCTCCTGTGGTTCGGCTGGTTCGGCTTCAACGCCGGCTCGGCGCTCAAGGCCGATGGCTCGGCGGTGACCGCGCTCGTGACCACGCACCTCGCGGCCGCCGCGGGCGCGCTGTCGTGGGGCTTCGTCGAGATGCTGCGCATCAAGAAGGTCACGATGCTCGGCGTGGCCTCGGGCCTGGTCGCCGGCCTGGTCGCGATCACCCCGGCGGCGGGCTTCGTGTCGCCGATGAGCGCGATCTGGATCGGCCTGGCCGCCGGCGTCGTCTGCTACGGCGGCGTGCTGATCAAGAGCAAGGCCGGCTACGACGACGCCCTCGACGCCTTCGGCGTGCACGGCATCGGCGGCGCGCTGGGCGCGGTCCTGACCGGCGTGTTCGCGGTCGAGGTCGGCGGGCTCGACGGCCACTGGGACAAGGTCGGCATCCAGCTGCTGAGCATCGGCGCGGTCGCGGCCTACGCCGGCGTGGTCACGGTCGTGCTCCTGCTGATCATCAAGGCGCTCATCGGCCTGCGGGTCGACGCCGAGACCGAGAACGAGGGCCTCGACGGCGCGCTCCACGGCGAGACCGGCTACGCCCTGGGCGGCTCGGGCACCTCGGAGCACGCGCCGGCGCACTTCGAGCCCGAGGCCAAGCTGCCGATGGGCTCGCCCGAGGCGGTCGGCGCCTAGCCAGGCCACCGAGCGGATGCCGGCGCGCTGTCGCGCCGGCATCCGGACAGGTATACTCGGGCGGCCTTGGAGCCGGAAAAGATCAAGCGGGGCGGGAAGCGGGTCACCAAGCCCGTGAGCGAGGAGCCGATCGCCGAGATCGCGCCCGAGCATCGCAACGACGCAGCCGATCTCGCGCCGATCGTCGGCGCGAACCTGCGCCGCCTGCGCACGCGCCGCGGCCTGTCGCTCGAGAAGCTCGCGCAGAGCTCCGGCGTCAGCCGCGCGATGCTCGGCCAGATCGAGCTCGGCCAGAGCGCGCCCACGATCAACGTGCTGTGGAAGATCGCGCGCGCGCTCGAGGTCACGTTCTCGGCGCTGATCTCGACCCGCGCGCAGTCGGGCGCGCTGGTCCTGCGCCAGACCGAGTCCAAGCTCCTCACCAGCAAGGACCGGTCGTTCTCGTCGCGCGCGCTGTTCCCGTTCGACGAGCCGCGCCGGGTCGAGTTCTACGAGCTGCGCCTCACCGCCGGCGGCGTCGAGGAAGCCGACGCCCACGCGCCCGGCACCAGCGAGAACCTGGTCGTCACCCAGGGCCAGGTCGAGATCGACGTCGGCGGCGAGACCCACCGGCTCGAGACCGGCGACTCGATCCTGTTCGAGGCCGACGCGCCGCACGCGTACCGCAACGCCGGCAAGGGCGACGCGGTCATGTATCTCGTGATGACGTACGCGCAAGAAGTCGGCTAGGCCGAGCGACGCGACGGAAGACTCGGCCCCGCCCCGGCGTTCCCTCGCTGCGGCATTCGTGCTACGCGAGGTGCGCGATGGACAAGATCGTCGTCGAAGGTGGTTCGCGGCTCGTCGGGTCCATTCCCGTGAGCGGAGCCAAGAACGCGGCCCTGCCGATCATGTGCGCGGCGCTCCTGCCAACCGGAGCGTCGACGTTCAAGAACGTGCCGCTGCTGCAAGATGTCGCCACGATGGGCAAGCTGCTGCGGCGGCTGGGCTGCGAGGTCGACGGCAAGCGCACGCTGACGATCGCGCCGCCGACCGCCAAGAAGGCCAAGCTCGAGGCGCCGTACGACCTGGTGAAGACCATGCGCGCGAGCATCCTGGTGCTCGGCCCGCTGGTCGCACGCTTCGGCCGGGCCCGCGTGTCCTTGCCCGGCGGCTGCGCGATCGGCGCGCGGCCGATCGATCAGCACCTGAAGGGCCTGGCCGCGATGGGCGCCAAGGTCACGCTCGATCACGGCTACGTCGACGTCGAGTGCAAGCGCCTCAAGGGCGCGACCATCGTCCTCGACATGCCGACGGTGACCGGCTGCGAGAACCTGATGATGGCGGCGGCGCTCGCGAAGGGCCGCACCGTCCTCGAGAACGCGGCGCGCGAGCCCGAGGTCGAGGAGCTCGCGCTGGTCCTCAACAAGATGGGCGCGCGCATCTCGGGCGCGGGCACCTCGGTGATCACGATCGAGGGCGTCGACGAGCTCGGCCCGATCGAGCACGCGATCATCCCCGATCGCATCGAGGCCGGCACGTTCGCGGTCGCGGCCGCGATCACCCGCGGCGACGTGCTGCTCGAGGGCGCACGGCCCGAGCACCTCGACGCCGTGGTCGCCAAGCTGCGCGGCGCCGGCGTGCACGTCTCGGCCGAGGCCGACGGCATGCGCGTGCGCGGCGGCGGCGAGCTCGAGGCGGTCGACATCACGACCCAGCCGCACCCGGGCTTCCCGACCGACATGCAGGCGCAGTTCATGGTCATGGCCTGCGTGGCCAAGGGCCAGAGCATCATCCGCGAGATGATCTTCGAGAACCGCTACATGCACGTGCCGGAGCTGGGCCGCATGGGCGCCGACATCCACATCGACGGCCGCACCGCGGTGGTCCGCGGCGGCAAGAAGCTGAGCGGCGCGTCGGTGATGGCGACCGACCTGCGCGCCTCGGCGAGCCTGGTGCTCGCCGGCCTGGTCGCGGGCGGCAAGACCGAGGTGCTGCGCGTCTACCACCTCGATCGCGGCTACGAGTCGATCGAGAAGAAGCTGCGCGGCGCGGGCGCCAAGATCAAGCGGGTGAAGACGTGAGCGCCGCCTCGCCGCCGCTGGTCACCGCCGCGCGCCCGCTGGTGCTCGCGCTGCCCAAGGGTCGCATCCTCGACGAGGCGCTCGAGGTCTTCGCCCGCGCCGGGCTCGACCTGTCGTCGATCAAGAACAACGGCCGCAAGCTCGTCCACGACTGCGGCGCGCTGCGCGTGCTCGTGCTGCGCTCCTCCGACGTCCCGGTCTACGTGGCCCACGGCGCCGCCGATCTCGGCATCGCCGGCTCCGACGTCCTCGACGAGGAGGGCCTCGACCTGTACGAGCCCCTCGACCTCGGCATCGGCCAGTGCCGGATGATCGTCGCCGAGCGCGCCGACGCGCCGATCGACGACCGCTCGCAGATCCACCTGCGCATCGCGACCAAGTATCCGCGCACGACCCGCGCGTACCTCGCGCGCAAGGGCATCACCGCCGAGGTCATCGCGCTGTCGGGCGCGATCGAGCTCGGGCCGCTGACCGGCCTGTCGGATCGCATCGTCGACATCACCCAGACCGGCGAGACCCTCAAGCAGAACGGCCTGGTCGAGATCGACACCGTGGGTCAGGTCTCGAGCCGCCTGGTCGTGGGCCGCGCCGCGCTGAAGTTGCGCGGCGCCGAGGTCGGGGACCTGATCCACCGCCTCGAGGCAGCGGTCGCCGCCGCCCCGGCCGCCTGATCCTTTCTCACGCGGTTCCGCGCACGCCGTGCACGTCGGATGCCCCCGGCGGTAGCCCAGCGCGCCACGCCTCTGGTACCGTTGACAAACCGAGGGTGAGTACCGACCTGCGCGCATTCGTGGCCGAGGAGATCCGCCTGCATCCGCGGGTGGCCTACCAGAGCCTGTTCAGTGACGAGGGCGCCGCCGCCCGGATCGCCGCGGCGTTGCCGCCGCTGGCCCGGTTCCGCCACGACTACGAGGGCGCGCTCGCGATCATCGACTGGGATCACCGCCTGCCGTCGCAGAGCCTGTCCCTGCGGATCTACGGCTACTACAGCGACGACACGCTCGAGGCCGGCCTCGAGGCCTACGACGATCGCGTCGAGCAGATCGCCGAGCGCGACAAGTACCCCGAGTTCGACGTCCCCGACTTCGACGCGCTCGCCGCCGACGAGGCCTACGAGATCGAGCTCAGCCCCACCGGCCAGGTCGGCCGCTGTCGCCTGACCTCGGCGTGGCGCCGGACGGTCGCCGCCGCCGACGCCGCAACCGCGGTTGCGCTGGCCCAGGGCTCGGGCGAGTTCCAGCGGCTGGTCTCGTCGACGCCGCAGCGCCCGGCCTACCTCGGCGACCTCGAGGCGGTGTCGTGGACGCCGCCCTGCGAGTCCCAGCACCCGCGCTGGACCCTCGACGTCTGGTACCTGCTGGCGTTCGACGGTCGGGTTGGCTCGGGCCGCAGTTTCCTGTGCGATCTCGATAGCAATCAGGTCGTGGCGGTCCGCGACTTCTCCGTCCGCACGTCCTGATCGGCGCGCGCCGCAGGCCTTGCGCCTGCCGCTGCCCACGGTCGTGTGCAGTGTCCGTCCAGACCGCGCCGCGCGCCTCGCGATCCTGATATCGCGCGCCAGAATCGCCGGCTTGCGGGCCGCGCGAAGGTTGCGGGACATTGCCGTCGCCTGCCCTCCCCCCGGAGCCGTCCATGTCGAAATTGATCTTCGCTTCGCTTGTCCTGGCGATCGGTGCCGCCGCCTGCGGCCCCTCCGATCCCGCGATCACCGGTGACTGCAACGACCCCGAGAACCTCAAGGTCGATCCCAACAACTGCGGGTTCTGCGGCAACGTCTGCGGGACCAACACCAGCTGCACCAACGGCCAGTGCGTGCCCGACGCGTGCAACCCCGGCGACACCCGCGCCTGCTACGACGGCTCGTCGGGCACCGAGGGCGTGGGGCCCTGCCACGGCGGCACGCAGACCTGCCAGCCGCAGGGCTACTGGGGCACGTGCGACGGCGAGGCGCTCCCCGCGCCCGAGGTGTGCGGCAACGGCGTCGACGAGAACTGCTCGGGTACCGCGGACGAGGACACCGACCTGGACGGCGACGGCTACACCACCTGCGGCGGCGACTGCTGCGACTCGACCGAGTGCGCGAGCCCGAAGCTCGTGAACCCGGGCGCGTTCGAGGCCGCGGGCAACGGCGTCGACGACGACTGCGACGGCGCGGTCGACAACGCGGTGGTCGGCAACTGCGATCAGGGGATCGCCTCGAACACGACCACGGCGATGGACTTCGCCCGGGCGATGGACCTCTGCCAGACCGCCACGCTCAGCGAGAAGAAGTGGGGCGTCATCGAGGCCAAGTTCACGCTGGCCGACGGCACCGGCACCCCCGACGCGCAGGGCCACGCGGTCCGCGATCGCTGGGGCACGAACCTGATCCCGAAGGCCGGCAGCGCGCTCGCCGTGCTGTCGACCGGCACCGCCGCCGACGAGAACGATCAGAACCCGGCGTACGCGGGCAGCGTGTCCACCGGCCATGGCTTCCTCGAGACCTCGCCGTTCCCGTCGGACTGGCTGCAGTCCAACGGCGGCAACCTGCCCAACGCGCCGGGCTGCCCGGATCCGAGCGGCGCCGACGCCAACGATCCCGTGATGCTCACGCTCAAGATCCGCGTGCCGTCGAACGCGAAGTCGTTCTCGGTCGACTCGAACTTCTACAGCTGGGAGTTCCCCGAGTACACCTGCTCGCCCTACAACGACTTCTTCGTGATGCTGCTCGACTCGACGTGGACCTCGTCGCCGGCCAACCCGACCGACAAGAACCTCGCGTTCTACGAGGACGCGCAGATGAAGCGCTGGCCGGTCGGCGTGAACCTCGCCGCCAACAACACCGGCCTGTTCACGCAGTGCGTGAACGGCGCGACCGGCTGCGAGGTCCTGTCGGGCGCGGTGCCTGGCTCGATCTCGACCTGCACCGGCACCGACCAGCTCGCCGGCACCGGCTTCCAGACCGCCGCGAGCGGCTCGTGCGACAACAACGCGCTCGCGGGCGGCGCGACCGGCTGGCTCACCACCCGCGGCAACGTGGTCGGCGGTGAGGTCATCACGCTGCGCCTCGCGATCTGGGACACCAGCGACTCGCTGCTCGACTCGACCGTCATCCTCGACAACTTCCAGTGGTCGGTGGAGTCGTCGGACCCGGGCACCGTCGTCAACTGACGCGCGCGCTGCGTGCGAGGACGGGGGCCGCGCGGCCCCCGTCGCCATTTTCGGGCAACCGCGCGAGATCACGGGCGCGCGAGAAATCGCATGGGGCTGTCGATTTCGGGCGGGCTGGCGCGTCGTGCGGGCAGGAGATCGACATGACCACCGAGCGACTTCACGCTTCCCCCACCCGCGCGATCTCCGCTGGAGAACGACGATGACCGCGATGACCGACTACCTGCTCATGATCACCGAGCGCCCCGCCGCCGCCACCCGCGCCGCCGTCACCGAGCGCGCCGCCACCCGCGCGGCCGTGCGCACCCACCTCGCCGCGACCGGCGCGCTCGTCGATGGCGGCGAGCTCCATCCCTCGGCGGAGAGCAAGCGCGTGCGCCGGACCGGCGAGGCGCTCGCGGTCGAGGCCGGGCCGTTCGACGCGACCCTCGAGAGCTACTACCTCGTCCGCACGCCGGACCTCGCCGCCGCCACCGCGCTGGCGAAGGCGCTGCCGCTCCACCCCGACGACGTCGTCGACGTGCGCCCGGTCATGAAGGGCGCGATCAAGGCCGACAAGCTCGATCAGCCGGGCAAGGTCTTCGCGTTCGCGGTGCTCGGCGCCGCCGCCGACGAGCCGACCTGGATCCAGCAGATGGATCGCATCGACCTCGCGACCCACGACAAGCTCGCCATCCCGGGCGGCTGCGGCGGCGTGCGGCTCGAGGCGCCGACCACCGGGCGCCGGGTCGCGTTCGATGCGAGCAAGGCCCGCGTCGTCGACGGGCCGTTCCTCGAGTGCAAGGAGGTGATCGGCGGCCTGTTCTTCCTGCGCATGCCGAGCCTCGAGGACGCGACCCGCTGGGCCAGCGCCTCGCCGTTCGTCGCGCTCGGCGGGCTGGAGATCCGGGAGCTGTGGCGGAGCTGACGCCATCGCTCGCGGCCGTGCTGCACGACGTGCTCGGCCGCGAGCGCAGCCGCATCGTCGGCGCGCTCTACCGCCTGTGCGGCGGGCTCGACGCGGCCGAGGAGGCGCTGCAGGAGGCGCTGGTCGCGGCGCTCGCGACCTGGCCGACCGACGGCGTGCCCGACAACCCGGCGGCGTGGCTCACCACCGCCGCGCGGCGCCACGCGCTCGATGGCCGGCGCCGGCGCGGCGTGGCCGCGGCCAAGGCGCCGATGCTGATGGAGGATCCGATGGCCGCCGAGGACGCGCTCGAGACGATCCACGACGACCAGCTGCGGCTGATCTTCACCTGCTGCCACCCGGCGCTGCCCCGCGATGGTCAGGTCGCGCTCACGCTGAAGGTGATCCTCGGGTTCACGATCGAGGAGCTCGCGCGCGCGTTCGTGTGCGCCGAGACCACGATGGCGCAGCGGATCGTCCGCGCGAAGCGCACGATCGAGGACAAGCAGCTGGCCTACGCGTCGCCGGGCTGGCGCGAGCTACCCGGGCGCACGACCGCGGTGCTCGAGGTGCTGTATCTCATCTTCAACGAGGGCCACACCGCGCGCACCGGCGCGCTCGCGCGCCTCGATCTGCAGGCCGAGGCGCTGCGGCTCGCGCGCCTGGTGAGCGAGCTGTTGCCGCGCGAGCCCGAGGCCTCGGGCCTGCTCGCGCTGATGGCGTTCGGCGTCGCGCGCGCCGCGACCCGCGCCGATGCCGAGGGCGTGCTCGTCCGCCTCGAGGATCAGGATCGCGATCGCTGGGACCTCGCGCGCATCGAGGAGGGGCTGTTCGCGCTGCGCCGCGCGCGCACGCTCGGCGGCCGCGGCAGCTACGTGCTGCAGGCGGAGATCGCGGCCTGCCACACCACCGCGCCGACCTGGGCGGCGACCGACTGGGACGCGATCACGCGCGCGTACGACGAGCTGCTGGCGCTCGGCAACTCGCCGGTGGTCGCGCTCAACCGCGCGGTCGCGATCAGCATGCGCGAGGGCGCCGTCGCGGGCCTGGTCGAGCTGGCCCCGCTCGCCGAGATCCTCGCGCGCTACCACCTGTTCTACGCGACCCGCGCCGAGCTCCTGCGGCGCCTCGGCCGCGACCCGCGCCCGGACTACGAGCGCGCGCTCGCGCTCACGCAGAACGCCAGCGAGCAGGCGTTCCTGCGCCGGCAGATCGCGTCGCTCGACAGCTAGTTCCCGGGCGATCAGTCGCGCAGCTTCAAGCGCGCCGCGCCCATCCCGACGAGGAGCCCGGTCGGGTCGTGTTCGTCGTAGAAGTAGCGATAGCGCGGCCTCGACGCGCGGATGTCCAGGTCCGGCGTCCCATCGGGCGCGAGGAAGAACGTGCGCGGGATGTACTTCCCATCCTCGGCGAACCGCGCGGCGATCTCGGGCTCCTGGTCCGCGTCGATGCGGATCATCACGAAGTCGCGCGCGCGTTCGACCACGCGCGCATCCTCGAACACGCGGCTGTAGTTTTTGCAGTGCGGGCACCAGGTCGTGTACACGACGAGACAGATCGGCTTGTGCTCGGCCCTGGCGCGCGCGAGCCCGTCGTCGAACGACTGCCAGTCGATCTGGGCGGCGTTCCACGGGTGGCGATCGGCCGGGCTCGTCACGCCGGGCTCGGCAGGACGCTGGCGGCGCGGCGGAGGGTCGCTGGGGCCACACGCGACCAGCGCCGCGCCGACGAAGGCCATGGCGCGTAGCGACGCCGCGCGCGCGTTCGTCAACGCGGCACCAGCGTGCGGCCGAGCGTGGTCGCGAGCTCGGTCGCCAGCGCGTCGGCGACATCGGCGAGCGCGATGCCCACGCCCAGCTCCTCGGCCATCGACGACATCACCGACGACTCGAAGCCGCACGGGTTGATGCGGTGGAAGTAGCCCAGGTCGGTCGTGACGTTGAGCGCGAGCCCGTGGAACGTCACCCAGCGCCGGCACGCGATGCCGATCGAGCAGATCTTCTTGCGCCCCGCGCGCCCGTCGAGCCAGACGCCGGTCTTGCCCGGCTCGCGGCCGGCGTCGAGGCCCCAGCGCGCGACCGTGCGGATCACCGCCTCCTCGAGGTTGCGGAGGAACTTGTGGAGATCGCGCTCGCCGTCGTTCAGGAGCACGATCGGATACGCCACCAGCTGACCGGGGCCGTGATAGGTGACGTCGCCGCCGCGCTCGATCTCGACGATCTCGACATCGCCCGGCGCGACGATGTTGGCCAGCGCGGCCCGGCTGCGGCCGACGGTGATCACGTGCGGGTGCTCGACCAGCAGCACCTGATCCTCGCCGGCGCCGGTCTTGCGCGCGTCGACCAGGGCCAGCTGCTGCGCCCAGGCCTCGCGGTAGGCGGTCTGGCCGAGGCGCACCGCGCGCAGCGTCGGGGCCTCCGTCGATCGCTCGGCGCCCGCGCCGCCGCCCGGCGCCTCGGGGGCCGGCTCACCTGCTCGCATCATGCGGCCACCATAGCGCGGCCCCCGGGCCCGTCATGCGGCCGGCCTGCGATTGTGATCGCGGCGGACCTCGGCGACCATGGATCCACGATGGCGCCCAACATCTTCGAGAATCACGAGCAGATCGAGGCCGCGGTCGACGGCTACAACGTCGCGCCCGGCGCGGCGCGCCAGCGCCAGCTGCTGGTGGACCTCCACGAGGCTGGCTTCGCGATGAAGGGCGCGCAGCCGCTCGACGACGCCGCCTACGCCGCCGCGGCGCCCCACGCGCTCGTGCTCTACGCCGGCGACTACGACAACGTCTACACCGCGTGGATGGTGCCGGCACAGGCGATCGACGCGACCGCCGAGGCCGACCTGACCGCGCTGCACGGCGCCAGCGTGGTGTTCGGCGAGACCTGCTACGACGCGCCGGCCCTGTGGGAGGCGTGGTTCCGCTTCGCGCTGCGCACCGGCGCGAAGTCGACCGACGACTTCGAGACCGACGTCGAGATCCGCGCCGATCACGATCTCACCGGCACGCCCGAGCTGCCCGACGGCGAGCTCGATCGCTGGAGCCACTTCGCGATCGACGACAGCGGCGACCTCAAGGGCGCCGCGTTCGCCGCGCGGATCACGCGGATCGTGCTGATCCGCGAGAACACCTGAGCGCCGGGTCCCGGGACCGTCGTCGCCGACGATCCCGGACGATCGCGCTCAGCGATTGACGATGTGCACGGCCTCGCCCAGGGCGGCCGCGCACGCTTCCTTGAACGCCTCGGGCATCGTCGGGTGCGCGTGGATCGTGAGGTTCACGTCCTGCGCGACCGCGCCCATCTCGATCGCCAGCGCGGCCTCGGCGATCATGTCCGCCGCGCCGTTGCCGACGATGTGCACGCCGAGCAGCTCCTCGGTCTTGGCGTCGATGACGACCTTGACCATGCCCTCGCTGTCGTTGACCGAGAGCGCGCGGCCGAGCGCCGCGAACGGGAACTTGCCGACCTTGGTCGTGTGGCCCTTGGCCTTGGCTTCCTCGTCGGTGAGGCCGGTCGAGGCGATCTCGGGATCGGTGAACACCACCGCGGGGATCGTGCGGACGTCGAACGCCGCCTTGTGGCCCGCGATGATCTCGGCGACGACCTCGCCCTCCTTGGTCGCCTTGTGCGCGAGCATCATGCCGCCCACGACGTCGCCGATCGCGTAGACGCCCGGCACGTTGGTGCGGAGCTGATCGTCGACGGTGATGTAGCCGCGCTTGTCGGTGGCGACGCCGGCGTCGGCCAGGCCGAGGTCCTCGCTGTTCGGGCGGCGACCGACCGACACCAGGATCTTGTCGGCGTCGATCGTGGCGGCCTTGCCATCGGCGAGCTCGACGGTGAGCACCGCGCGGTCGCCCTTCTCCTCCCAGCTCCTGGCCTTGGTGTTGACCAGGACCTCGACGCCCATCTTGCGCAGCTTCTTGGCCAGGACCGCGACGCACTCCTTGTCCATCGACGCGAGGATCGACGGCAGCGCCTCGACGACGGTGACCTTGGTGCCGAACTTCGCGTAGACCATGCCGAGCTCGAGCCCGATGTAGCCGCCGCCGATCACGATCATCCGCGCCGGCACGGCATCGAGCGCGAGCGCGCCAGTCGAGTCGATGATGCGCTTGCCGTCGGGCTTGAAGCCCGGGATCTCGATCGGCCGCGAGCCGGTCGCGATCACGACGTTCTTCGCGGCGAGGGTCTGCGTGCCGGTCGTGCTCTCGACGATCACCTGGCGGTAGCCGTCGACGAGCTTGCCGAGCCGGGCCTTGCCCATGACGATCTCGGCGCCGTTGGCCTTGAGCAGCGTCTTCACGCCGCCGGTCAGCTTGTTGACCACGCCGCCCTTCCAGGCCTGCAGCTTGGCCATGTCGAGCACCGGCTTGGCCGCGACCGTGATGCCGAGGTCCTCGGAGTGGCCGATCTTCTCGAAGGTCTTGGCGGCGTGGATGACCGCCTTCGACGGGATGCAGCCCACGTTGAGGCAGACACCGCCCATGTACTCGCGCTCGATCACGCAGGTCTTGACCTTGAGCTGGCCGAGGCGAATGCCGGTGGGGTAGCCCCCGGGCCCGGCGCCGATGACGATCGCGTCGAATCGCTGTTCCGACATGGGGCGCACCCTACCCCAGCTTTCGTCACGTGCGCCACCGCCGGAAGCGGCCGCTGACGGGCGATCGCACGCGGCACAAAGCCCCGCGATCTCGGAGGCTTCGCACGAAATGCCAGGTCCGCTGTCACACCCGGGCGCTCGCGCGTCTTCTGTACGCTCGCGCAACAACCCGCAGCCCGGAGTAAGCCCGATGGATCCCTTCAGCGTGATTCCCGCCGGCGTCAGCGCCGTCCAGTGGATGTCCAACGTCGCCGCCACCGGCATCCCGTGGGCGAGCCAGGCCGCGACCACCGTCGCGTCGCAGGCGCCGACGTTCATGCAGCCCGCGGCCAACTGGGCGCTGCCGTTCCTGAACCCGGCGACCGCGGGTGCGGCCGAGGCCGGCGCGACCGCGGCCACCGCCGGTGCCGCCGAGGTCGGTGCGGGCGCGACCGCTGCGACGGCGGCGGGCGCCGAGGTCGGCGCGGGTGGTGCGGGTGCGGCCGGTGCGGGTGTGGCGGCGCCGGCGGCGGCGGTCGTGGGCGCGGGCCTCGCGGGCCTCGCGGCCGGCACCGGCATGGCCGTGGTCGCCGACGACTACGGCAAGGGCGGAATGTTCGGCAAGAACGAGTACGGCCAGGAGCGCAGCGGCTTCGACTGGGCGTCGGACCAGGGCCACTCGGTCTCCGACTGGCTCGGCGGCGGGACCGCGGGCGATGTCGCCGGCGCGGTCACCACCGGCGCGCTCAGCATCCCCGCCGGCCTCGCCGGCTTCGGCCAGGCCATCGGCACCGGCGTCGGCAACGCCGGCATGGCGGCGGTCGACGCGCTCGGCCACTGGTTCGAGTAGCGCGGGAATGACCGCGCCCGGGTGCGCGTGTACTCGCATCTCGTATGCGCGCCTCGATCTGCCTCGCCAGCGTGCTGACCGCGTGCGGCCACGCATCCATCGGCCCCGTCGCGACGCCACTGCGCGGCCCGTTCGCGTCCGTCGACGCCGCGTGCGCCGCGGTGACCGACGCGCACGGCAGCCGCTGCGCGCCGCTCGAGATGGAGCGCACGTCCGCGGCCGCGTCCCGGCTCGCGGTGGTCCACATCCGCCAGCCCGACCGTGACGCCGCCCGGTGCGCCGTGGTGCTCGCGACCGACCGCGGCTGGTTCATCACCGCGACCAGCGCCGATGCCTGCAGCGCCGGCTCGATCGACCCGGGCGACGTCGCCACCAACCCGCTGGTCGGCGCCGCTGGCACCCAGATCGACATCGGCGCCGCGTGGCACAGCCCCGACTTCGCCGACGAGGCCCGCTACACCCTGACGACCCTGTGCGGCGTCGTCGACGGCGTGCCCGCGTGCACGCCGATCTTCACCAGCGCGTGCGAGGACCGCGCCCCCGCCGGTGCCTGCCGCGATCGCGGCTACGCGCTGCGCTGGACGATCGCCGACGGTGCGATCACGTTCACGTCGTCGCGCGACCTCGCGGCGGGCGCCGACGTCCGGGCGTTGCTCGGCGCGCACCGCCTCGGCTTCTGATCGCCCGGCGGGATCGTGGAATGCCTTGACGGCGCCGGGCGCTCCTACGATCAACGCATGCGCACCTCGATCGTCTTCGCGGCCTTGCTCGGATGTCACGCGTCAGCGGCGCGACCCGCGGTGGAGAACGCGCCGGTCGCGGGAGCGGCGACTGCCGGCCCCGGGCTCGCGACGCGGCTGCGCGGGCCATTCGCGTCGATCGAGGCGTACTGCGCGGCGATCCAGACCGCGGTCGTGCCGGGCGCCGCGGCGATCGTCTGCGATCCGCTCGACACGTACGGCGCCGCCAGCACCTTCGCGCACGTCGCCGCGGTCCGCGTCACCAGCGCCGACGATCCGACCGTGCGCCACTGCGCGATGCTGGTCGAGACCGGCGCTGGCTGGTTCGCCACCGCGCCGAGCGTCGATGCCTGCGCCGAGCCCAGCTACATCGAGCCCGGCAACGTGAACTCGTTCGAGCTCGAGGGCGCCGACGGCGTCGAGCTCACCCTCGACGTCACCTGGCACACGAAGAACTACGACGACGAGGCCCGCTACGTGCTCACCACGCTGTGCGGCACGGCCGACGGTGCGCCCGTCTGCACGCCGCTGTTCACCAGCGAGTGCGAGGACCGCGCGCCCGCCCGCGAGTGCAGCGATCACGGCTACGCGCTGCGCTGGACGATCGCCGATCACGCGATCACGTTCACGCCATCGCGGCCGCTGCCGACTGCCGGCGACGACGTGCAGGCGCTGCTCGGCGCGCACCGCCTCGGCTTCTGATCCCGCTGGGCGCCCCCGCGCGCGTGGTGCTCGTGATAGCACGCGCCATGCGCACCGATGACGTCTCGCTCCTCTGGCTCGTCGTGGCCCTCGGGCTCGTCGCGTGCGGGCACGCCGGATCGCCGGCGGCGCCGCTCGAGAACCACGCGACCACGCCCCCGACCGCCGACGCGCCCTTCGCGACGCTCCTCGACGGCCCCTACGAGAGCAGCGACGCCTACTGCGATCACATCCGCACGTCGGCAACCTCGGACGACGACTTCGTGATGTGCGGCCGGCTCGACAGCGACATGGACCACGGCGCGCCGTTCGATCAGATCGCGCTCATGCAGGTCTCGAAGCCCGACGATCACCGCGCGATCGGCTGCGTGATCCTCATCGCGGTCGACACCAGCTGGTACGCGACCCCGGTCAGCGCCGACATCTGTGCAGAGTCGACCGACGTCGAGACGGGTGCCCTGCACCTCGCGCCGCTGGTCGGCGCTCGAGGGCTCGTGATCGACGTCGACGTGCAGTGGCACACCGACGACTACTCCGACACCGCCGACTACAAGCTCACGACGCTGTGCGGCCTGGCCGCGGGCAGACCGCGCTGCACGCCGATCTTCACCAGCCGCTGCCAGCGCCGCGCGCCCGCCGGCGACTGCCGCGAGCACAGCTACCAGATCGCGTGGTCCGTCGCCGGCGGTCAGATCACGCTGGCGGCAACGCCCGCGCCGCCGAACGACAGCCCTGCGTTGCTCGCGCTGCTCGGCGCGCACGCGCTCGGGTTCTGACCCGACCGGGCGTCGCTCTTCATCGCGATCTCGCCCGGCATGCAGTGGTGGATCACGAGCGGCACCGTGACGAGCGGCGACGGCGCGTGCGCGTTCGCGGCGCGCACGGCACCGCCACCGGGCTGAGCTCGCCGGCGCCCCCGCGGCCGGATCAATCGAGGTTCTTGTCGAACGAGCCGTACATCGGGTTGGGCACCAGCACGTAGCTATCGCCGAACTTCGCGAACGCCGAGGCATCCTGCTTGCGGATGTCCTGGCTGAGCGCCGGGAAGTCCTGGATGTTGTCGCCGACGAACATGACGATGTGCAGCGGCGGCAGGCCGGTCCCGGTCCCCGCCTCGATCGCCTGGAAGCGCGGATTCTTGTCGCTCACGGTCGTCTGGCAGAAGATCGCGTCGTACGCGACGCCGACGCTGCGCAGGTTGTCCTCGGTCTGCGCGCACTCGTTGGCGGCCTTGCGGTTGGTGACGAGCACGACCTTGCCACCGAGCTGCTGCACCTCGTGCGTGAACGCCGCGGCGCCATCGATCGCGAGCGCCGCGCGCTGATCGACCCACGCCGTCCAGCTCCCGGGCGAGAAGCCAACGCCGAGATCGAGACGCGCCTGCTGGTACGCCGAGTTGTTGAGGATCGTCTCGTCGACATCGAGCGAGACCGCCCAGTTCGCGGGGAGCCCATCCGCGACCTTCGCGTTCAGGTTCGCGGTCGCGAGCGCGTAGCTCTGGAGCGTCGCCGCGCGGCGCTCGGCCGAGCGGCGGTACCACTTGAGGCCCTCGTCGATCGGCTGGATCGGCTGTGCGGTCTCACAGGTGCCATCGCAGCTCAGCTTGAGGCGTGCGTGCGCCGGCGCCGTGAGCGCCGTGGACGCGGGGCCGGTCGTGAGCTCGACCAGGTAGAACCCGGGCACCGCGATCGTGGCCGACAGCTTCGACAGCTTGCCGTAGCCGGCGTCGTCATCCGACGCGATGGTCCTGGGATAGGTGCCGTCCGCGAGGCGCGGGCCGTAGACCTTGAGCAGCGAATCGAGCTTCGCGTCGCTGCCGCCGTGGGTGATCTCGAGCGCGACCTTCGTGTTCTCCGACGCGTAGAACACGTAGCCGAGGCGCGGCACCGTCGCGGTCAGGACGGCGTCGGTGGAGCCCGGCGCGATGCGGGCCACGACCTCGATGCCTGGCCCACCGTCCGCCTTGTCCTCTCCCTGGATGTCGGCGGCGCCGCCGTCATCGTCGACTGGGGCCCCCTCGGTGCAGGCCGAACACAGCAGAAGAACAATCGGGATGGTGCGAAGTGCGCTCATGGCCGGAGCGTGAGAGCAAGAGGTGTGCCTCTGCGCACAGAGGACTACCTCAGCGAATTCATTAGGCAGCCCTTTCAGATCGACTGGCTTCTGTACGGTCGGTGGCGTGTCCACGAGCCAGGGTCGGCGACAACCTCACGCCGCGACGATGGCCTGACGCGGCGCGAGCCGCGACACGTCACCGCGCGCCCACGGCACCGAGACCTGCCCGGCGCGCGGCGGTCAGTGCTGGTGTGGCGAGACCGCGCGCGGCCCGGCGAGGAGCTCGGCGAGCTGCTCGCGCAGGTTCCAGGTCGGCTGCTCGTAGACGTCGTCGATGATCGTCGCGAGCGCGGGCGGCGGCACCGCCTCCTGCCGCGTGATCGCGTCGCGGACGTCGGCCTCGAGCTGCGCCGACCAGGCCTCGTGCTCGCCGACCGCGAGCCAGCCCTGGCGCTCGCCGAGGGCGCGCATGCGGCGCATCGGATCGCGCTCGGACTTCCAGACGTCGGTGATCTTCTCGTCGCGGTAGCGCGAGGGATCGTCCGAGGACGAGTGCGCGCTGACGCGATAGGTGAGCAGCTCGATGAAGGTGGGGCCGTCGCCACGCCGGGCCTTGGCCGCGGCGTAGCCGACCGCGGCGTGGACCGCGAGCGCGTCGTTGCCGTCGACGCGCAGCGGCTCGATGCCGTAGCCGAGCGCCTTGAGCGCGATGGTCTCGGCGGCGCACTGCACGCTCGTGGGCGTGGAGATCGCCCACTGGTTGTTCTGGCAGATCAGCACGACCGGCGACTTCATCACGCCGGCGAAGTTGAGCGCGACGTGGACGTCGGGCTCGCTGGTGCCGCCATCGCCCATGAAGCCGAACGCGCAGCGATCGCGGTGGCCCATGATCTTCATCGCCATCGCGATGCCGACCGCGTGCGGCACCTGCGTCGACACGCACGACGACATCACGACGTAGTGATGCTCGCGATCGCACGGGTGACACGGCAGCTGCCGGCCCTTGGTGACGTCGCCGCCGTTGCCGAGGATCTGCGCGATGTAGCTGTCGAGCGTGAGCCCGCGGTACAGGCCCACGCCGGCCTCGCGCAGCGCCGGCACGATCCAGTCATCCGGCAGCGACGCCGACGCCGAGCCGACGACCGCGGCCTCCTGGCCGGTGGCCTCGCCGTAGAACCCGGTGCGGCCCTGGCGCTGCAGCGCCATCATGCGCGCGTCGGTGACCCGGATGCGCAGCATGCCCTCGTAGATCGAGCGGCACAGCGCCGCGTCGAAGCGCGCGAGGTCGGCCTCGCTCACCGCGGCGCGACCGTCCTCGGCCAGCACGCGGAACAGGCCGCGCGCCTTGGCCTCGTCGTCGAGATCGAAGTAGCTGAACGCCGTCGGCCCGGACGCTGCCGGGGCCGCGCTGGTCGGGACCGAGGCGGTCGCCACTACACCATCTCCATGAACATCGTCGTCGGGTCTTCCAGCAGCGACTTCACGTCCTGCAGGAACATCGCGCCGTCCCAGCCATCGACCAGCCGGTGGTCGAGCGAGATCGAGAGGTTCATCAGCCAGCGCGCCACGATCTGGCCGTTGCGCACCGCGGGCCGCTCCTCGATCTTGTGCACGCCGACGATGCCGACCTCGGGGAAGTTGACGATCGGCGTGGCCATCACGCCGCCGAGCTTGCCCAGCGACGAGATCGTGAAGGTCGAGCCGGTCAGCTCGTCGCGGGTGGCGGTGCCGGTGCGGACCGCCTCGCCCAGGCGCTCGATCTCCTTCGCCAGCTCGAAGATCGAGCGGCGATCGGCGTCGCGCAGCACCGAGACCGAGAGCCCCTGCGGGCCCTGGGCCGCGATGCCCACGTGGTAGTACTTCTTGCGGACGATCTCCTGGGTCGACTCGTCGAGGGCGGCGTTGAGCGCGGGCCACTTCTTGAGGCCCGACACCACCGCCTTCACGATGAACGGCAGGTACGTCAGCTTCACGCCGCGCTCGGCGGCGCGGTTCTTGGCGCGCTCGCGGACCGCGACCAGCTCCGTCATGTCGATCTCCTCGACATACGTGAACTGCGCGATCGTCTGCGACGCGCGCTGCATGTTCTCGGCGATCTTCTTGCGCAGGCCGCGGAGCGGGACGCGCTCCTCCTCGCCGCCACGCGCGATCGTGATCGGCGCGCGCGCCGGTGTCCGCATCGCCGGCTCGTCGAGCACCGGCGCCGGGCCGTGGGCGATCGTGCCGCTGGCCGCGCCGCGGACGTCCTCGGTGGTCACGCGACCGCGCTTGCCGGTCGGCGCAACGTTCCCGAGATCCACGCCGAGCTGGTGCGCGATGCGGCGAGTCGCCGGGGTGGCCAGCACCCGACCACCGGTGCGCGGCGTCGCGTCGATGACCTCGATCGCGCCGCGCGGCGCGGGCTTCACCGCGCCCGTCGGCGCCGGCATCTGCGCCGCGATCATCAGCTGCGGCGCGTCGACGCCCGCGGGCGCCGCGTGGACATCGACCTTGCCGTTGCCGCCGGCCTCGTCGATGACGATCAGCACCTTGCCGACCGGGCAGATCTGCCCGGCCGCGTAGTTGATCTTCGCGACCCGACCGGCGCGCGGCGACGGGATCTCGACCGTCGCCTTGTCGGTCATGATCTCGACGATCGGCTGGTCGAGCTTGATGATGTCGCCTTCCTTGACCTTCCAGGAGACGATCTCGCCCTCGACGACGCCTTCGCCGATGTCCGGCAGGTGGAACTCGAAGGCCATCTCACCACTCCAGGACTTGCCGGACCGTGCTGAGCAGGCGGTCGGCGTTGGGCATGTACTCGTGCTCGAGCGTGTACGGGAACGGCGTGTCGAGGCCGGCGACGCGCAGGATCGGCGCCTCGAGGTGCTCCATCGCGCGCTCCTGGATCGCGGCGATCAGCTCCGCGCCGAAGCCGCAGGTCTTGGGCGCCTCGTGCAGCACGACGCAGCGGCCGGTCTTCTTGACCGACGCGAGGATCGTGTCGATGTCGAACGGCATCAGCGTGCGCAGGTCGACGACCTCGATCGAGAGGCCCTGGCCCTCGGCCTTCTTGGCGGCCTCCTCGGCGATCGAGACCATGCCGCTGTAGCAGAGCACGGTCACGTGCGAGCCCTCGCGGACGACGTTGGCCTTGCCGATCTCGAGCTCGTACTCGCCCTCGGGCACCTCGCCGCGCGACGCGCGGTAGATGCGCTTGGGCTCCATGAACAGCACGGGGTCGTTCTGGCGCATCGCCGCGAGCAACAGGCCCTTCGCGTCGTACGGGTTCGACGGCGCGATCACCTTGAGGCCGGGCGTGTGGATGAACAGCGCCTCGGGCGACTGCGAGTGGTAGTGACCACCGCGGATGCCGCCGCCGACCGGCGTGCGGATCACGACCGGGCACGGGTACTGCCCGCCCGACCGGTACCGGAACTTCGCCAGCTCGTTCACGATCTGATCGAACGCCGGGTAGATGAAGTCGCCGAACTGGATCTCGGGCACCGGCCGGAGGCCGTACAGCGCCATGCCGATCGCCGCGCCGATGATGCCGGCCTCCGCGAGCGGCGTGTCGATGACGCGGTCGGCGCCGAACTCCTCGTGGAGCCCGCTGGTCGCGCGGAACACGCCGCCGAACTTGCCGACGTCTTCTCCGAGCACCACGACCCGCTGGTCCTGGCGCATCTGCGTGCGGAGCGCGTCGCGCACCGCTTCGATGATGTTCATCACGGGCATCGCGAAACCTCGACCGGCAATCAGTGGTGGTAGTGCGGCGACTTGGTGCGTTCTTGCGACATCACCCACGCCTTCTGCTCGGCGATGTGCCACGGCATGTGCTCGTAGACATCGTCGAACATGCTCTCGACCGGCGGCGGACCCAGCGTGTCGACCGCCGCGAGCGCGTCGGTGATCGCCTGGTTGTGGCGCTCGGAGATCTCGCCCTCGGCGGCCTCGCTCCACAGCCCGCGCTGCTTCAGGTAGCCGCGCAGACGCGCGAGCGGATCGCGCCGCTCCCAGATCTCGGGCTCCTTGGGATCGCGATAGACCGAGGGATCGTCCGACGACGAGTGGCCCTGGACGCGGTAGGTCAGCGCCTCGATGAGGGTCGGGCCCTCGCCGGCGCGCGCCCGCTCGATCGCCTCGTTGGTGACCTGCAGGATCGCGAGGATGTCGTTGCCGTCGACGCGGATGCCCGGCATGCCGTAGCCGACCGCCTTCGCGGCGAACGACTTGGCGGCGGTCTGCTTCTCGCGCGGCACGCTGATCGCCCAGCCGTTGTTGCGGCAGACGAAGATGCACGGCGACTTCCACACGCCCGCGAAGTTCATGCCGACGTGGAACTCGCCGGTCGAGGACGTGCCCTCGCCGAAGTACACCATCGACACGTCGTCCTTGCCCATGATCTTCGCGGCCTGGGCGGCGCCCACGGCCTGCGGGATCTGGGTCCCGACCGGCGAGCTGATCGACACCAGGTTCAACCAGTTGGCCGAGTGGTGGACCGGCATCTGCCGTCCCTTCACCGGGTCCTTCTCGTTGCCGAACATCTGGTTGACGAAGTCGGTGACGCTGTAGCCGCGCCAGAACCACGCGCCCTGCTCGCGATAGCTGGGGAACACCCAGTCGCTCGGCCGCAGCGGCGCGACCGCGAAGTGCGACGCCTCCTCGCCGATCGACTTCATGTAGAAGCCGAGGCGACCCTGGCGCTGCAAGCGCATCATCCGGTCGTCCATGATGCGGGTCAGCATCATGGTGTCGAAGATCTTGTGCAGCATCTCATCCGAGACCTGCGGCACCTTGGCGCCCAAGAGCACCTTGCCGTCGTCGTCGAGCACGCGGCGCAAGTCGTCCTGCATCTGCACGGCAACCATGTGGCCTCCGAGGCTGGGGTCGGGCGTCGGTGTACTGAGCCCAGCACGGGGTGTCAAGGATCGCTGCCGCGCGAAAATCATTGCGCTCTGGCAACACGTTGCACGCCGCGCTGCGTTGGATTTCGACGGCGTTTCGTCACCAATTGGTCGGGCCTGGTTTGACCGTTCCGGCGCGCGTGCTCACAATGCGGCGCGTGTTCCTCTGGATCCTCGTCACGCTGTTGGTCCTCGCTGGTGGCACCGCTGGCGTCGGCGCGGTGATGTACGCCAACGAGAAGCGCCGCCGCGGCCTCTCGGGTGGCCCGACGCCGAAGGAGCTGCCGGCCGGCGATCTCGAGGAGCGCACGCTGCGCGAGATGCGGGTCGGCGACATCGTCACGATCGACGGCAAGGACTTCGTCAGCGAGGGCGTGGTCTCGTACGACGAGGACGGCCACCGCTGGGTCGGCGCGCGCCTCGTCGATGACAACGACATCCGCTGGTGCGTGGTCGGCCTCGAGCGCTCCGGCGCGATGTCGATCCGCATGATGACGCAGGACGACACCGCCGAGATGAGCGGCTACCCGCCCGAGGCGCTGGTGCTCGGCGACGTGCGCTACACGCTCGACAAGCGCGGCACCGCGACCTGCAAGCTCGACGGCGATCTCGGCACGCTCGGCCGCCAGGGCGGCAAGCTCGCGGGCACCGTCGAGCGCTGCCGCTGGTGGCTGTACAACGCCGCCGGCGACGACACCGCCGTCGTCGAGCAGTGGGGCTCCGACTACCGCGTGCTGCGCGGCAAGAAGGTCGGCGCCGGCACGATCGAGCTGATGGTCGGCTCGTAGCCGCGCCACAGGTACCTCACCGCTCACGTGATGATCGCGACTCAGAACCCGTAGTGCGACAGCTGCAGCCGGTTGCCGCGACGAGTGTGCGCCACCCGGCTGTCGCGACTCCCGCACCCTGGTGACGTGGCGCTCAGGTCGAAGTTATGCGCCAGCTCGGCGGTGGCCGCTCGCACCTTGTGGATCTCCTTGGGCTCCTCGGAGCGCATCCGCCCGCGCCACTCCGCCGGCTGTCGGTGTCCCGGCGCTTCCGGTCGAACGGATCTGGCCCGCCGTTCCGTGCGGGCCCGTATGGCCCCTCCTGCCGCGGGCAGCGGCCTGATCAAGCGAGGAATTCGTCCGGCGGGTGCCGTTGCGACGCGCCACGTCCTCCAGCGCCGGCTTCATCAGCCGCGCATCACGGCCGGCCGAGTTGACCGGCGCGCTGACGACCGAGCGACTGACGCCATCGCGTCGAGAGCCGGACGTCGTGCGCCGGTCGCCCCGGCAGCCGCGGCGCCGCGCAGCGCAGCGGCGTCGCGGTGGTCGCGCCTCCCCGGCGCGTTGGCCTCTGCCTTCAGCGTCGCCAGGTGTTTTGTGCGCGGCCTTGACGATCGTGGCTCGGTCCTATGCTGAAGCCCGTAGCCGAACGCCAGAAGCAGACCGACCCGCATACGGGACCAGCCGTCTAGGGGCGTGCGCCACGTGACGCAGGGACTCAGTGCGCCGCTGAACGAGTTGGTCCTGGAGATACGACCCACGCCGCGAGCAGCGGTGCCATCCGCCGTTCGAGCATCGCGGGACGCTCGGTCGCTCGATTGGGCTCTCTGCATCCAAGGCAGTCTGGCAATGAGGCGACCGAGGTCACTCGGTCGCCGTTGAGCGGCATGTCGACAGCAATGAAGGGATCCGTGGTTCCCTTGCGAACAATTCGTAGTCGAGGCGCTTCAGCCGTGTTGAGTTGAGGGTTGCCTCGGCACCGTCGGCAGGTCAGGGCCGCCGTGTCGCAGGGCGAGCGGGACGCCGCACGACCACTCGAAGCCTCCTCACTCCTCGGCAGCGAGATCGCAGTTGACTGCCCGAAATCCGGTGTGCGAGCCTCAATGAGGAACGTTGGCGCGGCAACGTGCGGGGGAACTATGGGAACAAACGTGCTGTGGGTAGCGGCGTTGTGTGGACTGATGGGCGGATGCGGTGCAGCCCCGAGGAGCTGGGGAACGATTACGGCGAATCCCGAGATGGCACCTTTGGAGCCTGCGCGACTGACACCATCGAGCGGTCCGCTGATCGATGTTGCATTGTGCGGAAGCGAATTCAAGAAGCGCACAGCGAGCCTCGAACGATACCAGAAGGCGGCGGGAGACGCGAGAAGCCTATTTCGCGATTTCACCGTGTCCGACATGAAGGTGTGTGCGGACAGCCTGTCACACTTCTCGCTTCAGGCTCCCTCTCCCCC
Source organism: Deltaproteobacteria bacterium (assembly GCA_021413675.1). GTDB lineage: Bacteria > Myxococcota_A > Polyangia > Haliangiales > Haliangiaceae > JAIOQA01. Next base: position 57,732 of record JAIOQA010000183.1, read on the forward strand.
GGGCACCGCAAGGGTGGACCCATGTAGCGCTCCAGCGGTTCCGACCTCGGGCGCAGACGACGACGCGCGAGCGCGCGCCGCGACTGAACGCGCCAAGTGGGAGTCTGTCAATGCAAGGGCGGCACTTAAACTGAACGAGTGCGTGGTCATGGCTTCCGGGGACCCGGATATTGGACAAGCCACCGTGCGCGCGGCCCTCGACCTCGGGAGGCTCGACCACGATCCAGTGTCTTGCAGCGACTCGACGTCGCTCGCCTTCAAGACACTCCGTATTGTACCGAACGTCGATGGGAGGAACATGGTCCTTGGCGGACTCCTGCCAGAGGCACGCGCAGACGACTGCGTCAAAGTCATGCTAGAGACCAACACCAAGAGCGTGACATGTGATTCCCTCGCATCGTATCGGCTGGATTCCTGTCTATTGGAGGTCGAAGACCAGGGTCTCCAGTCACGGGCCATCGTAGCCGCAGTTGTGGGGAAAGGATGGTGGGCGCACCGTCTTTCATCATCGGGAAGTGCCGACCTGACAAAACTCTGCGCGGAGAAGCCTTTAGACGTTCTCGTGCCTCGAGATACAGATGGCGCAACACTGGTTTTCCTCAACTCTGAAGGCAAGCCAGTTGACACAGAACTCCAGAAGGTCGCCACCACGGCGCCAGAGCTTGACGCGGGCAGTAAACCTGCCGTTGATGTAGCCGCGCGATTGGGGAGCGACGCCGATGTTGGCATTGGCTGCGAGAAACTGCGCAGCGATGCAAAAGCGAACAATGCCTGCCCCGACGTGCTCACGCTGCGGGCTCTCGACGTCTGCACCGCGTCGGACGCCATCGCACTCGATTGGAAGGCTGCGCAGTATCTGGACTACAGGCGTACGATTTCGGCTCGAGACCCAAGGGAGGAATCAGCCAACGTGTTTCCCGTCGCCTCGGCGGAGTTTGTCGCAACCGGAGCCGCACCAATGGCCGAGATGCCGGCACCAGCAGCGGTTGTCAATGGACTTGCGGACTACTTGATTTCGCGAGCCAAACAGGAAGTTGAGACCTTCGTCAGCGACCAAGTCGTCAACAAGATCTGCGCTGCGAAACCACTTCACGGGGTCATGGTCCGCACCTACTTCCCCAACACTTGCCAGTTACTGAAGGGGCGATTCCTCGATCGCGAGACATCGATCCGGTCATTCGGCATGACAATCCAGCGATCACTTGAAGACGATCTACTGGGCCTGTGGCCGGTGGTTCTAAATTCGGGTCTAGGCGGCAAGGCCGACATGCGAATCGCGCCCATTGTCACTGCATGGACAGGGTCGTTGACCGCCGGCGATCCAAGACAGAGGGTCAACGCACTTGTCGACGCGTTTCTCAACATGAAGTGCAGCAATTCCGAAGACGGGAGTGCGCTCACTGACGAAAGCAACGTTTCATGCGCAATGCGTATCGTCGGACTAGCGTGGAGCGGTATCCCCCCAGACCAGATCCTGCGAGACCTCGACAAGCGCCTCCCACTGCTATTGCCGACCAATACGAAGGCTTCCTTGGCCAAGCTGGCAGAAGCGATATCAAACTTCAAGCGCGACAGCGTCAGCATCGACCCGTATTCCTTCATCGCCGAATTGCCGCGCCTGGTGAACACGCTCGACAACGAGAGTCTCACGCGGGCGATGGAGCAACCGCTAGGTCGGCTCGCCGGGATGACCAGCAGTCTACCCGACCTTGCGAGCGTCCTGTTTCGCGTAGGACGTGCGGTTGTCCGCGGCGAAAATCCCGCGCAAGTGTTCCTCAGCGCCACCGCAAGACTGGAGTGTCGCGGCGACGACGACGACCTCGCGTGTGCGCTCGGTTTGAGCCACGCCATTGTGGCTGCGGTCTTGGAGACTCGTTCTGAGTGGAGCGACCCGCTGAATCCGCTATCCGCCGCTCACCTGGACTCCTATGCTCGAGATATTGAGCGCCGAGTGGCCAGATTGGTAGCAACCCAGCCGATCCTCAAGAACTGGGCGACTAAGCGCTTCGGAGAACTAGGGAAGATCGCCTTGTCGAGTCCGAGCGTTACGAACGCCGACCGGAGTGACCTCCACACGTTTGTCACGTCGATAATCACTTCGGTCACGTCCATCGATGTCCTGCTGGTGGTTCCTGGCGCGGTCAGCGCGACAGACGAGCAGGTAGCCAATCAGGCTCGAGTCCAGAAACTCTTTGCGGCTGGCGCTGGATTCTTCCGGGTTATTGTCGAGCAATCACTTCCCAGTAGCAAGGTCAAGAAGGCGGCGCTCGAGACGATTGATCGCTCGGCTGCACTGGTATCAGCCGGCTACCATCGCGACCTCCCCGGATTCATGACTGAACTCTACGGGTTGGCACGGGCTATGGGTCTGCCGGATCCGCTTCCCGAGAGAATTCGCGACAAAGTCGCGCTCGTGACTGCCCTCGCGGGAGCCCATTCCGCCGCGGAGGTCAAGATCGCGCTTGAGAAGTACGCAGCGCCAGTTGGCGGATACCGAGTGAAGCACGAAACTGGCCACCACTTCACGGTCGCCGCCCTAGTCGGACTCAGCGGCGGCTACGAAGTGGGGGTCGGCGCCGGCTCAAGCAACGCAGGCCACCTGTCCCTGTTTGCGCCGGTTGGTGTCGATCTGACTGGCGGGCACGTTGGATCTACAATTCGGGGACTCGGTTTGTTTGCGAGCATCGTAGACGTTGGCGCCGTAGCGAGCGTGCGCCTTAAGAGCGATGATCCTTCCAAGCTCCCAGATCCTACGTGGGCTCAAGTCTTGAGTCCGGGTCTATTTCTTCGTATGGGATTCGCGAATATCCCGTTCGTAGTAGGCGGGGGCGTTTCCTACGCACCGTATGCCCGTGAAGACGCCAATGGCGACCGTCACGGAACCTGGCGCGTTTCGCTGGCCCTCTCTGTCGACATCACGCTGATGCCACTCTGACACCAACGTACGAAGCAAGCATCGGATAGGATGCGGCGCATGACGCTGCTCCCGACGACGATGGTCGGATCGTATCCGCGGCCGAGCTGGTTCACGCACCAGCTCGCGGGTCGCGACGTGCTCGAGGCGTTCAAGGTCGCGCCCCACGCGGAGGCGTTCCACGACGCGACCCGCGTGGTGATCGGCGATCAGGAGAAGGCCGGGCTCGACATCCTGACCGATGGCCAGATGTGGTTCGACGACTACGCGATGGGGATCGGCTCGTTCCTCTGGTACTGGCTCGAGCGCACCCGCGGGTTCTCGGCCGAGAAGCTACCGCACCCGGCGCGCGGCAAGGCCCGCGGCCGCGACATCTGGGCGCTCGACGAGGCCGGCGGCGTGGCGGTCGACGGGCCGATCGAGCGCGGCCCGATCCGCATGGCGGCGCTCTTCGAGTGGGCGCAGTCGCATACGTCGCGGCCGATCAAGGCGTGCGTCGGCGCGGGGCCGGTGCAGCTGTCGACGCTCGCGCACTTCCGCAGCGGCCCGGTCACCGATCGCTACGCGCTGTCGCGCGCGCTCGCGCAGGTGTTCCGCGCCGAGATCGCCGACCTCGTGGCCGCAGGCTGCACGCACATCCAGCTCGAGGACCTCGGCGCATGGATGCCGTACCTGTCGGGCGACAAGGACTACGGCTGGGTCTGCGAGATCGTCGACACCGTGCTCCGCGACCTGCCGATCGGCGTCGAGCGGTCGTGGCACTTCTGCCTCGGCAACGCCTGGGGCAACAAGCTGGTCGGCATGACCCGCGGCGGCTATCGCGCGATCTTGCCGCACTACCACGACGTCGAGGTCGACAAGTACGTCCTCGACTTCGCGTGCGCCGAGATGGAGGACATCGAGATCCTCCGCGAGCTGCCCGACGACAAGGGCGTGGCGATCGGCGTGATCGACGTCCGCTCGCTCGAGATCGAGCACCCCGAGCAGGTCGCCGATCGCATCCGCAAGGTGCTCGCCCACATCGAGGCCGAGCGGGTCACGCTCACCACCGACTGCGGCATGAAGCAGCTGCCGCGGCCGTGCGCGTTCCAGAAGCTGCGCGCGCTGGCAGATGGGGCGGCGATCGTGCGGCGCGAGCTCGGCGCCTGATCGATCTAGGAGTTTGGGAAGATTCCCAAACTCCCTTTCGATCGATCGGCCCCGTCGAGGACGACGAGCCCGATCTCATCCGGACACTGAGCCGGCGAACTTCGTTCGCCTCAGGGGCTCGGCGCGCCCGGCATCAACATGCGCGCGAATCGATCGGGCGCACGCGCGCCGAGCGCGGCGAGCGCGTCGAGCGCGGCGTCCGCGGCGCGGGGATCGTCCGCGGCCAGCGCGCACCGCCAGCGCGCCGCCGCGCCGTGGGCCCGCATCCCGGCGCGCTCGAGCTCCTGATCGGCGATCGCCCACGCCGCGCGCGCGCCCGCCGGATCCCCGAGGAGCGTGAGCGCGCTGGCCACGTGCGCCGATCCGACGCCGCGCGTGAACGGGTGATCGATCCCGCGCACGGCGCGGGCGTGGCGCAGCGCCTGCCGCGTCGCGGCCCGATCACCGCCGGCGGCGACCGCCAGCAGGCTCCGCGCGAGCAGTTCGTGCGCCTCGAAGCGCACCATCTGGAGCCCGCGCATCACGCCGAGCTGGCGGTAGGCGGTGGACGCGCAGGTGCGCGCGGTGGCGGCATCTCCCCGGTAGAGCGCGATCTGGATCTGGGCGAGCGCCACGTAGTGATGCTGCAGGTGGTAGCCGGCGTACGACCAGCCCGCGCGGCCCTCGTCGGTGGCGGCCTGCGCGGCGACTGGATCGTCGGCGGCGAGCCACGCCGCGTTCGAGTACCAGACCCGGAGGCCGGTCGCGCCGTACAGGTTGCCGCGATCGATCGCCGCGCGCAGCAGCGCCGGCACCTCGCGCCGCAGCGCGTGCAGATCGCCGGTGAAGTAGGTGCCGCCGATCCGGAAGAACGCCGCGGCCGTGCGCTCCCACTCGACGCCGACGCAGCTGGTGGCGAGCATGACGTCGGCCTGGTGACACGCGGGGATCGCCTGGGGAAAGTCGCCGCGGACGAACGATCCGATGCCGCGCACGAGCTGGACCAGCGCAAGCGTGTACGGGTCGCCCTGCGCATCGGCGAGCGCGTGGGCGCGATCGGCCAGCGCGATGGCCTTGGCGCGCGCGCCCTCGCCCGCCGCCGCGACGTAGCCCGACTCCATCGCGAGCCCGCGCGCGATCCGCACCGGCTCGCCGACCCGCAGCGCCTCGCGCAGGAACCGCGCCTGGCAATCGGCGCCGCGGATGTTGTCGATCAGCGACAGCCCGGTCGAGACCGCCCACAGCGCATCGAGGCGGCGCAGCGCGGCGCCGTCGTGGCTGCCGAGGCGCGGCGCACCCGGTCGCGCCGCGCGCAGGCCGCGCAGCCGCAGCCCGATGCGCGTCCCGACCAGCGACAGCAGCGCGCGGCGCGGGGTCGCCGCGAGGCGCAGGCCGAGCGCGCGCAGCACGCCCTCGATCTCGACCAGCCCGCGATCGACGTGGCCGCTCAGCAGCAGCTGCTCCGCGGCCTGCCGG
>JAIOQA010000143.1 GCA_021413675.1 Deltaproteobacteria bacterium
CTGCCACAAGGCGGCCTGGCTCGTCGACAAGGGCGACCTGCAGGCGATCGTCTCGGCCTACGCCAAGGCCCACGGCGCCGACGCGGCGATGAAGTGCACGACCGACGCGGTGCAGATCTTCGGCGGCTACGGCTACACGACCGAGTACCCGGTCGAGAAGCTGATGCGCGACGCCAAGCTGCTGCAGATCTACGAGGGCACCTCGCAGATCCAGCGCGTCGTCATCGCGCGCAACCTGCTCGGGCGCTGAGCCGCTCCGCGAGGCGGTTCAGGCCGGGTCACGGCGCCGGCGCGATCCACGGGCTCTGCGCGAGCAGGTCGGCGCTCGCCGGCGACCACCGGATCTCGTCGGCCTCGAACGGCGCGCCGCCCTCGGTGCGCATGAACACGCGGTTGAGGTGGTCGAAGCCGCGCTCCATCACGTCCTCGGGGTCGCCGCTGTGGGGCAGCCCGAGCGTGTGGCCCATCTCGTGGAGCGTCGCGCCGAGGCCGGTGGCGTAGTTGGCCCACGCGGTGCCGCGGAACGCGCTGTCGTCGAACAGGCCGGCGTCGCCGGGCCGGCTGAGGTCGCTCCAGGCGGCTGCGATGTCGTCGACGCGCGCCGGCCAGGTGTGGAGCGCGCCCGAGGCGACGAAGTCGCCGGCTCAGGTTCCGGATGAGATCGGGCTGCGCGTCCTCGCGCGGGCGATCCGGAAGCTCCGGCGGTCGCGGCCGGCCTGGGCCATGAGCTCGCCGGTCGCGGCCTCGAGCACCAGGCCGGCGACGCGCAGGCGCGCGACGGCGCTCGCGAGGTCGTGCGGCACGCCCGGTGGTGCGTCGAACGCGCCGTCGCCATCGCGGGCGACGACGTAGACCATGCGGATCGTGCGCGGGATCGCGGGCGGGCGATAGACCACATCGCGCGCCGCCGGCGCCGAGCCGGCCGCCTCGACCACGAGGTGGTTCGCGCCCGGCGCGAGCTGCGCGATGGCCTTCCACCGACCGGCGACCACCGGGAACGCGCGCCGATGCGCGCCCTGCGCGAGGGTGACCTCGGTCAGCCCGGTCGCCTCGCCCTCGAGGACGACCAGCTCCTGCGGGATCACCTCGGCCGCGGCAGGGCGCGCGATCGAGACCAGCGCCGGCGCGGGCGGCGCGGCTGGCGCGGAGGGCTGCGACGAGCGACAGGCCGCGAGCACGACGCCGATCGCGAGCATGCGCATCGCGCGAGTGTAGCGCTCTGCGGGGCTACGGCTGGGGCGCCGGGGTCGCCTTGTAGATGCCGCAGCGCGCGGCCGCCACCGTGTAGTCGGGGTTGGCCTTGAGGGCGGCGAGCTCCTGGTCGCAGTGCGCGATGGAGGTCGCGCAATGCGTGCTCTTCTCACCGCTGAGCACGCGCACGGCGTTGAAGCACGCGGCGGCCGGGGCAGCCTCGCATGGGGTGTACGTCTCGCCAGCGGCGGTCCTGGCATCGCGAGCGGCCTGACAGGTGGCCTCGATCGGCGAGCACGTGCCCACGTCAGGATCGCTGGCGGAGTGCGTGCAGTAGATCGGGCGGCTGCCGGTGACGATCCGCCGCTCGGCGGGAGTCGCCGCCGGCCGCGGCGGGTCGTCGTCCTCGTCCTCGTCCTCGTCCTCGTCGCCGGCGTGCGAGGGACGCGCACAGACGATCGCGAGCGTCCCGCTGCTCCTGGACGAGATGTTCCCCTGCGGGTCGGTGAACTGTTCCGTGGCCCGATCCGAATCCATCACCGAGAACCCTGCAGCGCAGAGCTCGTCGGCGCGCTGGTACAGGTACTCGGTGATGGTCGTGCGCGACGTGAAGACGTTGCCCTCGGCCTCGATCAGATACGCGCCGCCGCCAAGCCCGCGATGCGATGTCGCGGCCTCGTAGCTGGTCGCACACCCCATCAGCATCAACGCCGCCGCCGCGACTGCACGCTTCATGGCGCGGACTATACGGATCTCGCGGTCGCGGACAAGATGCCGTGTCGCGACGGTGCCTCACCGGCGCGCGCGGCTGCCGGTCTGCGGGACCGCGCGGGTCTGCGGTGCGGCCGCGAACGCATCGACGAGGAAGGTCACGAGCTCGCGGACGGCCGTGGGCATGAAGCGCGCCGCGGGATAGACCAGGTAGATCGACCGGTCGCCGGGCACCAGCTCGTCGAGCACCGTGACCAGCGCGCCTTCCTGCAGGTCATCGCGCACCAGGTAGAGCGGCAGGTTCGCGATGCCGAGCCCGGCGCGCGCCGCCAGGTGCAGCGAGCGCGTGTTGTTGCAGCGCATCCGGCCGCGGACCTGCACCGCCTCGATCGTCGACGAGCCCGGCGCCGCGAGCAGGCCCCACTCGCTCGCGGCGCGGCGCCCGGCGAACAGGATGCAGTCGTGGTCCGCGAGATCGCGCGCGGTCCGCGGCCGCGGGTGCGCGCGCAGGTAGGCCGGGCTCGCGCACAGCACCCGGCGATCGTCGCCGATCTTGCGCGCGATCGCGGCGGCCGGCGGCTCGCTGGTCATGCGGATCGCCAGATCGATCGGCTGCTCGAAGAAGTCGACGACCCGATCGCTGAGCTCGACGTCGAGCCGGACCTGCGGGAAGCGCCGCTGGAACTCGATCAGCGCGGGCATCACGACGATCTCGCCGAACGTCAGCGGCACGCTCAGCCGGACCTGGCCGCTGGGCACGCCGTGGCGGCTCGCCATCTCGCGCTCGAGG
>JAIOQA010000137.1 GCA_021413675.1 Deltaproteobacteria bacterium
GATCTTGCCGTCGCGATCGAACAGCGGGCTGCCCGAGTGGCCCCAGTAGGTCCAGGCGTCGTGCTTGGCGCGGCCGAGGTGCTGCTCGCCGACGCGATCACCGGCGCGGAAGCCGCGGATGTGGCCGATCGTCACGGTCCACGGCTGGTAGCCGGTGGCGTCGCCGTCGGGCGTGCGCGTGCCGGGCTGGCCGATCACGCACACGTCATCGCCGACCGACGGCGCGGCCGCGGCCAGGGACGCGACCGGCAGATCGTGCGCGCGGTCGAGCCGCACCAGGCCGAGATCGAGGACGTCGTCGAACGCGATCGCCGTGCCCGCGTACGACGATCCGTCCGGGAACCGGACGGTGAGCGTGGCGCCGACCCGATCGACGACGTGGCCGGCGGTCAGCACCAGGCCGCTCGCCGCGAGGTTCACGCCCGAGCCGCCGCCGAGCTTCACGGTCGCGGGCTGGACCGCGCGGATGCGCGCGCGCCACGCGGGATCGTCGATCACGCGATCGACGTTGGCGAGGTACGGGTTCGTGACCGCCGGCGCGACCGGCACGCCCAGCACCGCCTGCGCCCGCGCGAACGCCGCCTCGGTGCCGGCGGAGATCGACCAGCGGCTGGCGATGAACGCGCGGTAGTCGGCGAGCAGCCGCGCGACCCGCGTGCCGGCCTTCGCGAGCGTCCGCGCGTCGACGCCGAGCGCCTTGCCGCGCGCGATCAGCTGCGCGCCGACGGTGGCGAAGCGCGCGATGTCGGCGCGCAACGTCGCGTTGCCGCCGCTCGCGTCCTCCTGGCCCCAGACCACGAAGTCGGTCGCGGCCGCCGCGCTGCACTGCTGCGCGCCACCGTTGCACGCCGCCGGCGCGACGCGGCCGATCAGCGATCCGAGCGCGTCATCGGTCAGCCGCGCGAACCGCCGCGCCGCCGGATCGCGCCCGAGCGCCACATCGGTCAGCCACGCTGCGTCGGGGCCATCGCCATCGCGACCGGCGGCGCGATACGCCGCCAGCACGTGCAGGATGCGCTGGCTGCCCGCGAGCTCGGGGTGGGCCGCGACCTGGGTCAGCCCATCCGCGAGGTGCGACATCAACCAGCGCGCGGTCTCGGCCTGATCCTCGCCGGCGCTCTTGCCGCTGTAGTCGCCGACCGAGCGCGCCAGCGTCTCCGACGCGCGCGTGGCAAGCGCGCGGGCGTCGGCGCGCGACAGCGCCAGCGCGGCGTACGGCTGCGAGCCATCGAGCGCCGCCGCGAGGCGATCGTCGTCGTCGGTGAAGAACCGCGCGTGATCGGTGACGGCGGCGACCGTGCCATCGACGTGGTGGAACGCCTCGTGGTGGAACGTCAGCGGCAGCTGGCCGTCGGTGTAGTACGCGGCGGCCACCGCGTTCGCGCCGTTCCACATGCCGTAGTAGAGGTAGCCGCCGCGGGCGCGATCGTAGGTGTGGTAGCCGTCGTCGTGTTTCGACACCAGCGCGTCGAAGACGCCGACCGTGCGCAGGCCGATCGAGCCGAGCCAGCCGCGCGGGTACATCGCGCTCTCGGCGACGAGGATCTTTGCCGCCGCGCGCTGCCGCGGCAGATCGAGCGCGGGCATGCCGTCGTACCAGTCGCCCGCCGGCAGGTCGGCGCGATCGAACACCAGCGCGGCGCCGGTGCGCGCCGTGAACTCGGCCTTGAGGCGATCGAGCTCGCGATCCCCGGCGTTCGCCGGGGCGGCAGCGATCATCAACATCAGCACCACGACGCGCGCGGACCGGTTCATGGACGACTCCCTGACTAGAGCGTGCACTCCGATGGACGTGCGAGCCGGCCCGGCATTCGCCCCTTACACACGCCTTACGCGCCGCCGCGGGGTCGACTGCAGGTATACGTAGGCATGCGCGCCTGGCGAGCCCACGCCTACGGTCCCTATCGCGAGGTCCTCTCGTTCGACGAGTGCGATGCCCCCACGCCGCCCAGTGACGGCGCGCTGGTCCGCATCACCGCGGCGAGCCTCAACTTCCCCGACCTCCTGTCCGTCGCCGGCAAGTACCAGGTCAAGGCCCCGCTACCGTTCATCCCCGGCGTCGAGGCCGCGGGCACCATCACCGCGGTCGGCCCCAAGAGCCGCCACAAGGTCGGCGATCGCGTGATCGTGAGCGCCTTGTGGGGCGCGTTCGCCGAGCAGGTCGCCGCGCCCGACGCGTCGCTGTTCCCGATCCCGGCCGAGATGCCCGACGATCACGCCGCGGCGTTCCTGGTCACCTACCAGACCAGCTACTTCGCGCTGGTCCACCGCGCCAACCTGCGCGCCGGCGAGACCGTGCTGGTCCACGGCGGCGCCGGCGGCGTCGGCATCGCCGCGATCCAGATCGCCAAGGCGATGGGCGCGACCGTGATCGCGACCGCTGGCTCCGACGACAAGCTCGAGGTCTGCAAGCGGGTCGGCGCCGACCACGTCATCAACTATCGCGACGACGACTTCGTCGCCGCGGTCCAGCGCCTGACCGGCGGCAAGGGCGCCGACGTGATCTACGATCCGGTCGGCGGCGACGTCTTCGACAAGAGCATGAAGTGCATCGCCTGGGAGGGCCGCCTCCTGGTGATCGGCTTCGCGTCGGGTCGCATCCCCGAGGTCGCGGCCAACCGCATCCTGCTCAAGAACGCGGCGGTCATCGGCCTGTTCTGGGGCGCCTACCAGATCCGCGACCCGGCCAAGATCACCGGCGCCCACGACGCGCTGATCGCGATGTACAAGACCGGCGCGATCGCCCCGGTCATCTGGCGCGAGTTCCCGCTCGCCGAGCTGCCCGACGCGCTGTCGGCGCTCGAGCACCGCGCGTCGTACGGCAAGATCGTCGTCCGGCCCTGACACCAAAGTCGCGAGCACATCCGCGTACCTGCGCGACTGAATGTCGGGCCGCCGCGCGCGTCAGAAGAGGGTCGGCCTGTCATCGAAAGCCAGGCCGCGGCTAGCGTCTCGCCCTCCCCTTCGCATAGGTTCACCGCCATGTCCTCGCGCCTCCCGCGCCGCGCCTTCGCGGCCTCCTTCGTCGTCACGATCGCCGCGCTGCCCGGTTGCCGCATCGGCAAGCAGGCCGATCACCGCACCCTCCCCGCGGACACCACCGACACGACGCCGCGCGATCACCGCGGCGACGGCGAGCCGACCGAGCCGACCGATCCGAACCGCGGCGAGGTCGATCACCGCGGCGACGGCGGCACGACCATGCACACCGGCGGCGACACCGTCGATCACCGCGATCCCGCGCAGACCGATCCGACCCATCAGGCCGATCCGGGCGGCGCGGTCCGCCCCGGGCCGGTGCCGGCCGACGTGCCCACGACCGTCAACGCGTGGATCATCATCAAGCGCGACGATGGCACCTGCGCCGCCTCGGTCGAGACCAGCTGCAGCATGGGCCGCCCCGGCAGCTGCAACCCGCCCGCGCCGACGCCGTACGCCTGCCCGGCCAACGTGACGATCACCGGCGACAAGCCGGTCCACGTCGCGCGCACCAGCGCCGACGCCGAGTGCTACGTGAAGGTCGACATGTCCGCCTGTCACCCGGGCGCGACGTGCAACCCGCCGCCGCCGCGCAAGGTCGCCTGCCCGAAGTGACGGCGAGCCGTTGCCTCGCCTCGTCCCGATCGCGATAGCCTCGGGGCCATGTCGCGTCGCCCTCGCACCCAGTTCGCCGCACCGTTCGTGATGGTCGTCGCCGCGTGCTCGCACGACGCGAGTCGCGGCGGTGGCTCGAGCGGGCCCGCGCCGCTGCAGTCGTGGAGCGTGCAGCGGACCGTCGATCGCTGCAGCGCGATGATCCACGTCGATTGCCCGCGCGACAACAGCGTCACCTGCAACCCGCCGGCGCTGCAGGAGTACGCGTGTCCCGACTTCCCGATGGAGCGGACCACCGTCGTCTCGTTCGACGGCAAGACCTGCGTCATCGACGGGACAAACGCGCCGACCACGTGCCCGCACCAGGATCCGCCGGTCGACGCCGCGCCACCGCCACCGCCCGATGCGGCGCAGGCCGCGCAGGCCGCGCCGCTGCGCACCTGGCACGTCTACAACGACGGCAAGACCTGCCAGGCGACCTTCGACGTGAACTGCCCGCGCGGCCCGAACGGCGAGATCCCGCCGTGCAACCCGCCGGCGTCGACGACGGTGCCGTGCGATCTGTTCGGCAAGAACAGCGGCGCGATCCGCGAGGTCAGCGCCGACAAGTGCGTCGCGACCCTCGACACCGCCGGCAAGTGCCCGCCGGGCGTGATGTGCAACCCGCCGCCGCCGCGCGAGATCGCGTGCCCGAAATGGTGAAGCCGCCCGCCGCCTCCGAGGCCGTCCGCCACGAGTGGCGCAACCGCATCGCCGCCGAGTACGGCTCGGCCGCGATCACCCAGCACCTGACCCTCTGGCTCATCCAGGTCGGCGCGTCGCCCGAGCTCATCGATGACGGCCTGCGCATCGTCAAGGACGAGCTCGAGCACGCGCGGCTGTCGAACGAGGTCTACGTCGCGGCCGGCGGCACCGCGCCGCCCGCGCTCGATCGCGCCAACCTCGGGCTCTACCGCCGCGAGAGCGTGCCGCTCGAGCTCGATCTGCTGCGCGCGTCGATCCAGATCTTCGCGCTGGGCGAGACCGTCGCGGTGCCGCTGTTCAAGCACCTGCGCGAGGGCACCACCGTGCCGACCGCGCGGGTCGCGCTCGATCGCGTGCTGCGCGACGAGGTCCGCCATCGCGACTTCGGCTGGACCCTGCTCGACTGGTTCCTGACCACGCCGCTCGCGCCCGACGTGCCGGCGATCGTCGCGGCCGAGCTGCCCGCGATGTTCGCCGGCCTCGAGCGCAACTACGGTCAGGCCGACTTCGGCGCGGGCAAGGGCGTGGCGCCCGAGGCCGCCGCCGCGCCGCCGCCGTTCGACGCCGCGGATCGCGCGTGGGGCCTGGCGCCGGCGCACGAGTACGCCGGCATCCTCGAACGGACGTTCGCGCGCGACTACTTGCCGCGCTTCCAGGCGCGCGGGATCGATCCGACCGACGCCTGGGCGCAGCGCCGCTAGCACACCGGACGCGCATCGCGTACAGGCGCGCGCGGGTCCGACCATGGCGCAGCGCGGCGCGAACGTCGACGGTCGGCGCGCGTTGATCTCGGCGTCGCGCGGTTGCCGCGTCACACCGCGATGTGGATGATGCGCGCCGAAAGCGAGGCCGTATGAAGGTGCTCCTCACCGGCGCAGGCGGACAGATCGGACACGACCTCATCTCGCATCTCACCGACGCGGGACACCACGTGGTCGCCACGGATCTGGCGCCGCGCCCCGCGACCCACGCCAGCCACGTCGACTGGCGCCGGCTCGACGTCACCGACGCGACCGCGATGCACGCGACGTTCGCCGACGTGCGCCCCGACCTGGTCTTCCACCTCGCCGCGATCCTCTCGGCGCGCGGCGAGAAGGATCCGGTGCTGGCCTACAACGTCAACCAGACCGGCACCTGGAACCTGCTCGAGGCGGCGCGCGCGACCGGTGTGGGCCGCATCCTGTTCACGTCGTCGATCGCGGTCTACGGCCCCGGCCTGCCCGATCCCACGCCCGACGACGTCGCGCTGTGGCCGACGACGATGTACGGCATCACCAAGGTCTCCGGCGAGATGCTGTGCGACTACTACCGTCGGCGCTGGGGGATGGACATCCGCGGCGTGCGGTTCCCCGGCCTCATCAGCGCCGCGGAGCCCGGCGGCGGCTCGTCGGACTACGCGCTGTTCATGTACGTCGACGGCGTGCGCCGCGGCGCGTACGAGGCGTTCGCGCGGCCCGACACCCGCATCCCGCTCATGTACATGCCCGACGGCGTGCGCGCGCTGCTCGATCTGTCGCGCGCCGATCGCGCCGGCCTCACCCGCTGCGTCTACAACGTCGCCGCGTTCTCGCCGCGCGCCGACGAGATCGCCGCCTCGGTCAAGCGCGCGCTGCCCGACGTGCAGATCACCTACAAGTCCGAGCCGGTCCGCCAGGGCATCCTCGACTCGTGGCCGCGCGCCCTCGACGACAGCCGCGCCCGCGCGGACTGGGGCTGGAAGGCGGAGTACGATCTCGAGGCGATGACCGCCGATCTGATCCCCAAGATCCGCGCGATGGGCCCCGGCCCCACCAGCGTCACGCACGCCCACTGATCGCGACGCGACTCGACGAGGAGGCCCGCATGTACGACCAAGCCAAGCCGCACTTCGACCGCACGCTCGCCGAGATCCGCGACGCCGGCCTGTGGAAGCACGAGCGCATCATCGCCTCGCCCCAGGCCGCGCACGTCCAGGTCGGCGGCCACGAGGTCGTGAACTTCTGCGCGAACAATTACCTCGGCCTGTCGTCGCACCCGCGCGTGGTCGCGGCCGCGCACCGCGCGCTCGACGAGCGCGGCTACGGCCTGTCGTCGGTACGCTTCATCTGCGGCACCCAGGATCGCCACAAGGAGCTCGAGGCCGCGGTCTCGCAGTTCCTCGGCACCGAGGACACGATCCTCTACGGCTCGTGCTTCGACGCCAACGGCGGCCTGTTCGAGACGCTGCTCGGCGAGGACGACGCGATCATCTCCGACGCGCTCAACCACGCCTCGATCATCGACGGCATCCGGCTGTGCAAGGCCGAGCGCCACCGCTACAGCCACGACGATCTCGATCAGCTCGAGACCGCGCTCATCGCCACCGCCGGCAAGCGCCTGCGGATGATCGCCACCGACGGCGTGTTCTCGATGGACGGCGACATCGCCCGGCTCGGCGAGATCTGCGACCTCGCCGAGAAGTACGGCGCGATCGTCATGGTCGACGACAGCCACGCCACCGGCTTCGTCGGCCGCACCGGCCGCGGCACCGCCGAGCACCGCGGCGTGCTCGGCCGCGTGGATGTCTTCACCTCCACCCTGGGCAAGGCGCTGGGCGGCGCGTCGGGCGGCTTCACCTCGGGCCGGCGCGAGATCATCGACCTGCTGCGCAACCGCTCGCGGCCGTACCTGTTCTCGAACACGCTCGCGCCGCCGATCGTCGCCGGCAGCCTCGAGGCGCTCGCGCTCCTCGGCGAGTCGACCGCGCTCCGCGATCGGCTCGAGGTCAACACCCAGCGCTTCCGCGCCGGCATGACCTCGGCCGGCCTGTCGATCCGCGCCGGCGAGCACCCGATCGTGCCGGTGATGCTCGGCGACGCGCGGATCGCCGTCGAGATGGCGTCGAAGATGCTCGCGCGCGGCGTCTACGTCATCGGCTTCGCGTTCCCGGTCGTGCCCAAGGGCCAGGCCCGCATCCGCGTGCAGCTCTCGGCCGCGCACAGCGACGCGGACATCGATCTCGCGGTCGAATCGTTCACCGCGGTGGCGCGCGAACTCGGCCTCTGAATCCGGCCTGTCACGCCCACGAAATACGGCGGAAATCACCATGGACCCAGAGCTCATCAAGACCCGTATCCGCGCCGCGCTTCCGGACGCCGAGATCGCGCTCGAGGACCTCACCGGGACCAAGGATCACTGGCGCGCACGTGTGGTGTCGGCGGGGTTCGCCGGCCACTCCTCCCTCGCCCGCCACCGCCTCGTCATGGCCGCCCTCGCCGAGGAGATGAAGGGCCCGATCCACGCACTTACCCTCGAGGTTCTCACCCCGGACGAGGCGGCTCGCGGCTGACCTCCGCGACGCCGCGCACTCGCGCACACATCGAAGCCCGTCACAGCACCGCGCGCACTGACTCAACCCCAGTGAACTCGCGGCTGCTGGACGTGTTGGCGGCCACCGAGTTTCCGCTTTTTGATCGAGCGGACTTGTTCCATTCGTGCGACGATTATTTCGCCGCAAACGAGGCCGCCAACCCCGATGACCTCACCGACCGATCCCCAAGCAGCAGGTGGTAGCGAAGCCTTTGGCCCGTACATGGTCTTCGAACGCCTCGGCGTCGGTGGCATGGCCACCGTGCATCGCGCCAAGGAGCGCGGCATCGAGGACTTCGAGCGCATCGTCGCGCTCAAACGGCTGCTGCCGCACCTCGCCGAGGACGCCAGCTTCGTAAAGTCGTTCGTGCGCGAGGCCAAGCTGGCCTCGATGCTCCAGCACGCGAACATCGTGCAGCTCTACGAGCTCGGGCGCGTCGGCACCACGTACTTCATCTCGATGGAGTACATCGACGGGCGCGACATCCGTCGCATCCTGCGCCAGGCGCGCAAGGTCACCGGGCCGCCCACGATCAACGTCACGCTGTCGCTGCTGATCCAGCTGTGCGATGCGCTCGACTACGCGCACACGCGCCACGACGAGGACGGCCAGCCGCTCGCGCTCGTGCACCGCGACGTGTCGCCGTCGAACCTGCTGGTGACCAAGAGCGGTCACCTCAAGGTCATCGACTTCGGCATCGCCAAGGCGCAGTCGTCGCAGCTGCGCACCGCGACCGGCCGCGTGAAGGGCAAGCTCGCGTACATGGCGCCCGAGGCCATCTCGGGCAAGGAGCTCGACGCGCGCTCGGACATCTTCTCCGCCGGCGTCATCGCCCACGAGCTGCTGACGGCGCGCCCGCTGTTCGCGTCGAAGAACGAGTACCAGACGCTCATCAAGGTCCAGCGCGGCGATGTGCTGTCGCCGTCGACCTTCAACCAGGCGTGCCCGCCGGAGCTCGACGCGATCGTGCTCAAGGCGCTCGCGCGCGATCCCGAGCAGCGCTACCGCCACGCGTCCGAGATGCGCGACGATCTCCACGGCGTGCGCATCAAGTACAACCTCTCGGCGACCAACCGCGAGGTGTCGAGCTGGAGCGAGTGGGCGTTCTCGCTCGAGGCGCCCGGCAACAACTTCAGCGGGCCGATGGTGACGGACTCGCTCGCGGGCATGAGCATCTCGCGCTCGCCGATCAACATCCCGCAGCCGATGGGCGGCACGGGCAGCGGGCGCAACTCGCTGCCGCTGCGCGCGCCCGATCAGTCGTCGGGCTCGATGCCGGCGGTGACCGTCGCGGGCCAGCCCGCGCACGACGACGCCGACGCCGAGGTCGCGTGGGGCGGCCAGGAGCAGGACTCCAACCAGCCGGTCGTCCTCGACGACGTCCCCGACGTGTCGAGCAAGTTCCCCGCGGTTCCGCGCGGGGTCGCGCCGGCGACGGCGATGGCGATGGGCATGGACACCGCGTCGCGCAAGACCATGGTCGGCGCGGCGCCGCCGCCCGGCATGATGCAACAGACGCGTCGCCAGAGTCAGCCCAACCTGTGGGCGCAGGGCTCGAGCGAGGACGCGATCCCCGTGCGCGGTCGGCCGCAGACCTCGCAGGAGTTCTCGCAGCCGGTCCCGGTGGTCGCGGTCTCCGACGACACCACGCGCACGCCCCTGCTCGAGGCCTCGAGCCTCGGCACGAGCTTCGGCGCGGGCATCATCGGCCCCAAGAAGTCCAACGCCGCGCGCAACGCGATCGCCGCGGTGGCGGTGCTCGCCGCGATCGGCGGCGGCGTGTTTCTCGCGGTCGGCCGTGGCTCGAGCAAGACCGAGGCGCCCGCACCGGTGGCCGCGAAGACCGGCACGCTGAAGATCGTGATGGAGCCCGCCGACTCCACGATCCGCATCGCGGGCATGGAGCCGCACACCGGCTCGCCGTACTCGGTCGACTTCGATCCGGGCCAGATCCAGGTCCAGATCACGCACGCCGGCTTCAAGAGCTACGTCACCACCATCGATCTGTCCGCGGGTGAGACCCAGACCATCCGCGCGCTGCTCGAGCAGGGCAGCGCGACCCACTCGTCGACGCTGTCGGTCGAGTCGAACCCGCCGGGCCTGGTCGCGATCCTCGACGGCAACGAGCTGCCGGGCAAGACCCCGCTCAAGATGGAGGTCGGCGCCGGCCCGCACACGGTCGTGCTGAAGCAGAACGGGGCCGAGGTCTGGCGCCAGGAGTTCCTGGCCGAGGCCGACGCGACCTACGACTACAAGCCGATCCTCACCGAGGAGAAGAAGCGCGAGCGCGAGGCTGCAGCTGCCGCCGCGCGGGTCGCGCAGAACACGCCGGGCAACACGAACACCAACCCGTCGCCTCGCCCGGCGCAGCCGCGCGAGCCGAGCAAGATCGCCATCGGCTCGGGCTCGGCCCCGGCCAGCGATCCGTCGAGCGTCGGCGCGCCGGTCGATATCGCGCCGGTGCCGACCCCGGACATCAAGCCGCTACCGCCGACGCCGGGCTCCGGTTCGGCGCCGGGTTCCGCGGCGACGACGGGCTCGGGCTCCGCGGTCACGGGCTCGGGATCGGCTGCGCCGCTGGTGCCGACGCCCACGCCGCCGACGGCGCAGGACCCGATCAAGGTCACGCCGCCGCCCACCGCGCCCGGCAAGGCCTCGCCGGTGTTCGTGAAGAACGCGGCGCTCGTCAAGCGCGTGACCGGCTCGCTGCCCGCCATCACGACGGTGCCGCGCGCCGGTGAGACCCCGCCGTCGAAGATCTCGACCATGCTCTGCATCGACGCGGCCGGCTCGGTCACGACGGTGAAGGTCATGTCGAAGGGCCTGCCCGGCACGGTGCCGCAGGACCTGCAGTCGACGATGAGCGGCTGGAAGTACGCGCCCTACCGCGAGAACGGCGTGGCGGTCCCGGCGTGCTTCGTCGTCAGCTTCGGGGTGAAGTGGCCCGAGAACTCGCGCGGTAACTGAGGTCCTGACGGGACAGCTCGACGGCGCCGGCGGCAACGTCGGCGCCGTTTCGCGTTTCGGGTCGCCGCACGCCGCACGGCTCGGGCGGCGCTGCCGCAGCGAGCGCGCGCTTCAGGACTTCGCGACGATGACGCCGGTGTTCATGTCCATGCCGCACTGGAACTTGATCTCGCCCGACGCCGGCACCGTCACCGGTACCTCGACGGGCGTGTCGCGCGGCAGGTCGATCGCGGTGCCGCCGGCGACCTTCACCTGCGCCATGCACTCGCCATCGATCGTGCGCGTGAAGACCAGGACCAGCTTCTCGTTGGGCGCCGCCTCGATCCGCGCCGGCTCGTAGCCGTTCGACCCGGCCTCGACCGCCACCTTGCGCGGCGCGCCCGGCACTGCCGGCCCCGCAGGCGCAGGCGCGGGCGCCTCGCTCTTCTTGCAGGCCCCGACTCCGCCGAGCACGAGGGCCGCGATCAACGCACAGGTCTTCATCGTCATGGGCCCTACTCTACCCATCGCCGCCGCCCGCGCCACTCCGACGCGGACCCGCCCGATCAGTGCCGCGGCGGCACCGGGAAGGCGCCGTCCGCGATCCCGACCCCGAGCAGGCGCTCGAGCTGGGGCGGCGCGACCGGCCGGCTGAAGTAGTAGCCCTGCGCCTCGTCGCAGGTCTGGGCCTGCAGGAAGGCCAGCTCCTCGCGGGTCTCGACCCCCTCGGCGACGATCTTCAGCTTGAGCGCGCGGCCCATGCTGATCACCGCGCGCACGATCGGCTCGTCGGGCGCCGTCGTGATCTGGCGGACGAAGGACTGATCGATCTTGAGCGAGCCGATCGGGAACTTGCGCAGGTAGGACAGGCTCGAGTAGCCGGTGCCGAAGTCGTCGACCGCGAGCTGGACGCCGCGAGCGCGCAGCGCCTCGAGGATCGCGCCGGTCGACTCGGCGTGCTTCATCAGCACGCTCTCGGTCAGCTCGAGCTCGAGCAGGCAGGGGGCGAGGCCGGTGTCGGCGAGGATCGCGAAGACCCCGTCGAGGAAGCCGTCGCTGCGGAACTCGATCGCGGAGATGTTCACCGCCATCGTGATCGGTGCCAGGCCCGCGTGCGCCCAGCGCTGGGCCTGGGCACACGCCTCGCGCAGCACCCAGTTGCCGATCGGCACGATGAGGCCGCAGTCCTCCGCCACCGGGATGAACTGCGCCGGCGGCACTGGGCCGCGCGTGGGATGGGTCCAGCGCAGGAGCGCCTCGGCGCCGGTGATCCGGCCGGTGCGCAGATCGACCTTGGGCTGGTAGTGGAGCGCCAGCTCGTTGCGCTCGAGGGCGCGCCGCAGGCTCTCCTCGATCGACTGCCGCTCGACGGCGCGGACGTTCATGGCCGAGGTGAAGAACTGGAAGCCGTTGCGACCGTTCTCCTTGGCCTGGTACATCGCGGTGTCGGCGTTCTTGATCAGCGTCTCGGCGTCGAAGCCGTCGTCGGGATAGACGCTGACGCCGATGCTCGCGGTGACGTGGAGCTCGTGCGGCAGGATGGCGTGGGCAAGGGCGATGCTGGTCAACAGCCGCCGGGCGGTGAGCGCGGCGTCCTCGGCGCGCGCGACCTCGGACAGCAGGACCACGAATTCGTCGCCGCCCTGGCGGCTGACGGTGTCCGAGTAGCGGACGCACTCGAGCAGCCGCCGCGACACCGAGCGCAGCAGGCGATCGCCGATCGGGTGGCCGAGGGAGTCGTTGATGTGCTTGAAGCCGTCCAGATCCAGGAACAGCACCACGATCTTCTGCTTGTGCCGCGGCGCGACCGCGATCGCCCGGTCGATGCGATCGGTCAGGAGCGTGCGATTGGGCAGGCCGGTGAGCGCGTCGTGCTGCGCCGAGTGGATGATCTGCGCGGCGATCAACCGCGCCGCGCTGACGTCGCGCAGCACGATCACCGCGCCCGACGACTGGCCGTCGCGACCGCGGAGCGCCGCGACCGAGCCGTCGATGGGATACTCGAACCCGTCGCGCCGGACCAGGACGCCGTTCGCCGGCTGCGCGCCCGCGTCCATCGGGTTCGCGAGGGTGTGGCGGGCGCCGTCGAGGATCGTGAGGACCTCGGCGATCGGCCGCCCGGCCGCTTCGTGACACGACCAGCCGGTCATGTCGGCCGCGACCAGGTTGAGGAACGTGATCGCGCCGCCCGCGTCGGTGCACACGACCGCGTCGCCCATGCAATCGAGGGTGACCTGCGCGCGCGCCCGCTCGGCGAGCAACGCCTCTTCCATGTGCTTGCGCTCGACCGCGTAGCGGAGCGACTGCATCAGCCCGCGGGTCTCGATCTGGCCCTTGATCAGGTAGTCCTGCGCGCCCTCCTGGAGCGCACGCGACGCCAGGCCCTCGTCGTCGATCGCGGTCAGCACCACCAGCGGCACGGCCGGCGCAGCGGCGTGGGCCCGCCGGACCGCGGCCAGCCCCTGCGCGTCGGGCAGGCCGAGGTCGAGGAGGATCAGATCGACGACGTTCGAGGCCAGGTGAGTCTCGGCCTCGCGCATGCACTCGACGTGCGTGAACGTGGTCCGGTGCGCGCCGTGATCGCGGAACATCTCGCGGAGCAGGCGCGCGTCGCCGCGGTTGTCCTCGACCACGAGCAGCGACCGGGCCGGGTTGGCGCTCACCGGCGGTCACCCTGGCGCGGCAGCTTCACGCGGGTCAGCCAGAAGTCGTTGATGCTCCGTACCAGGCCCTCGAACGCGTCGAACTCGACCGGCTTGGTGAGGTAGCAGTTGGCCTGGAGCTGGTAGCTCTTGACGATGTCGGCCTCGTCCTCGGAGGTGGTGAGGATGACGGTCGGGATCCGCCGGAGCTCGGGGTCGGCCTTGATGCTGGCCAGGACCTCGCGGCCATCCATCCGCGGCAGGTTGAGATCGAGCAGGATGAAGTCCGGCCGCGGCGCGCTGTCGTGCGGTGCCTCGCGGCGCAGGAACGCCATCGCCTCGACGCCGTCGACCGCGACGTGCAGGTGGATGCCGACGTTCGCCTCGCGGAACGCCTCCTGGGTCAGGCGGACGTCACCAGGGCTGTCCTCGACCAGGAGCACCTGCAGCGATCGCAGCCCCCCGTTCATCACGAGGTCGCCATTCCCGCCATCGCGAAGCGGAAGGTCGAGCCCAGGCCGAGCGTCGACTCGACCGAGATGTTGCCGCCGTGTCGCTCGACGATCTTCTTGCAGATCGCCAGGCCGATGCCGGTGCCGGCGAACTCCTCGCGCTTGTGCAACCGCTGGAACATGCCGAAGATCCTCTCGAAGTACTGGGCGTCGATGCCGAGGCCGTTGTCGCGCACCGTGAAGGCCCAGCCGGTGTCGCCGTCGGGGACCGCCGCGATGTGGACCCGCGGCACGCCGGGCCCCTGGTACTTGATGCCGTTGCCGATGAGGTTCTGGAACAGCTGGATCAGCTGGGTCTCGTCGGCCAGCACCACCGGCAGCGGGTCGTGGGTCACCACCGCACCGCTGTCGGCGATCGTGGCGCCCAGGTTGAGCAGGGCCTGGACCAGCGCCTCCTCGCTGGAGATGCGCTCGAGCGCCTCGCGCTTGGTCCCGACCCGCGAGTAGGCCAGCAGATCCTGGATCAGGCGCTGCATCCGGGTCGCGCCGTCGACGGCGAAGGCGATGAACTCGTCGGCGTCGGCGTCGAGCCGGCCCTTGTAGCGCCGCGACAGGAGCTGGGTGTAGCTGGCCACCATGCGCAGCGGCTCCTGCAGATCGTGCGAGGCGATGTACGCGAAGTGGCCGAGCTCCTCGTTCGATCGATTGAGCTCCTCGATCTTCTGTTGCAGCGCGGCCTCGGCCAGGAGGTGAGCCTCGACCTTCTTGCGCGTCGTGATGTCGCGGATCGCCGCGGTCACCAGGATGCCGTCGGCGCTCGCAGCGGGCTCAGCATGATCTCGATCGGGAAGGCGCTGCCGTTGCGGCGCCGGCCCTTGAGCTCGAGCCCGGCGCCGATCTCCTGGTCGCGCGCGTCCTCGGGGGACCGCATCGCGTCGGCGATCAGCCGCGCGGCGAAGCCGTCGGGGATGATGTTCGTGACCGGCTGACCGATCAGCTCGTCGCGCCGGTAGCCGAACTGCCGCTCGGCCTGCACGTTCAGCAAGACGATCGCGCCGGCCGGGTCGACCACCACCATCGCGTCGGGCGCCGCCTCGAGCAGGCCGCGGTACCGGCTCTCCATCTGGACGAGGTGGCGCGCCGCTGCCTTGCGCACGCTGATGTCGCGGATCGCCGCGGTCACCAGGATGCCCTCGGCGCTCTCGAGCGGGCTCAGCATGATCTCGATCGGGAACTCGCTGCCGTCCTTGCGGCGCGCCACCAGCTCGATGCCGGTGCCGATCTGCTGGGCCAGCGCCTCCGCCGCGGTGCGGGTGCCGTCGGCGATCAGCCGCTCCGCGAAGCCGATCGGGATGATGTTCGTGACCGGCTGGCCGATCAGCTCGTCGCGCCGGTAGCCGAATTGCCGCTCGGCCTGCACGTTGACCAGGACGATGGCGCCGGCCGGGTCGACCACCACCATCGCGTCGGGCGCTGCCTCGAGCAGGCCGCGGTAGCGCGCCTCCATCTGGGCCAGGTGGATCACCGCCGCCTTGCGCACGCTGATGTCGCGGATCGCCGCGGTCACGAGGACGCCCTCGTCGCTCTCGAGCGGGCTCAGCATGATCTCGATCGGGAACTCGCTGCCGTCCTTGCGGCGCGCCACCAGCTCGATGCCCGTGCCGATCTGCTGGACCAGCGCCTCCGCCGCGGTGCGGGTGCCGTCGGCGATCAG
>JAIOQA010000138.1 GCA_021413675.1 Deltaproteobacteria bacterium
CCGCAAATTGGCTCGCGGCCGCGGCGCGGGCCGCGGGTACAATGCCGCATGGCGCGTATCAGGATGGTCATGCTCGGGGCGGCGCTGGCCGCCTGCGGTTCGCCGGCGAAGGGCACCGGCGACGGCGGTGGCACCGGCAGCGGCGTCGACGCGCCGGCGGCGGTCGACGCGTTCGCCGGCCCGTATCGCGACTTCCCGACCGGCCCGATCATCGACACGCCGACCGGCGGCACGCCCACGCCGCCCAACGCGTCGGGGCTGTTCGGCGACCCGTCGAGCGGCACGCCGACTGGCGGCCCGTGCCTGATCGAGCCCGAGGTCGGCACGCTCTACCCGCACAACTGGCTGCGGCCGCGGTTCTCGTGGCAGCCGGTCCCCGGGCAGAACCTGTTCGAGCTGCGCCTCACCGCCGCCAACGAGACCGATCCGCTGATCGTCTACACCACCGGCACGTCGTGGACGATGCCCGCGGACATGTGGACCGCGCTGTCGACGCACATCGTCGACGCGCCGATCACCGTCACGATCCGCGGCGCGGTCTGGGACGGCAGCGCGCTGACCACGCCGCCGGCGCTCGGCTCGCACGGTGACATCGCGATCGCGCCGGCCGACGCGCCGGGCGCGATCGTCTACTGGACGACCTCGGGCGGCACCCGCCTGCGCGGGTTCCACATCGGCGACGAGAACGTGCGCGACATCGTGCGGCCGAGCCAGGCCGCCGCCGACACCAAGTGCGTGGGCTGCCACTCGTCGACGCCCGACGGGCTCTACGTCGGGTTCTCCGACAGCCCCGACGCCGGCACCGGCGACCCGACCCGCCTCGCGCTGCGCACCGCCGACGGCACCGTCACCGAGCCGCCGTTCCTGACGGCCGCGGCGCGCACGCTGATGGCGCGCCAGAACCAGGAGCAGCCGGCGTTCTCGAAGCAGCACTGGAGCGCGGGCGACCACATCGCGATCACGATGTGGCCGCAGAACGGCTTCCAGATCATGTGGACCGATCTCGAGGCCACGTCGACGGCCGAGGGCATCGGCTGGGGCCTCATCACGCGCACGGGGGATACCAACCCCGCGGCCTACGCCTCGTTCGCGCACACCACCGATCAGCTGCTCTACGTGTCGTCGTCGAACGTCGATAGCGGCGTGACCGTGAACCACGGCGACCTCGCGACCGTGCCCTACGGCAACCGGCAGGGCGGCACGGTCGCCAAGATCAGCGGTGCCGACCTCGCCGCGTACAACGAGTACTACCCGACCTATTCGCCCGACGATCGCTGGGTCGCCTACAACCGCCTCGCCGACGGCGAGCGGAGCTACAACAACAGCCAGGCGGAGGTGTTCGCCATCGCCGCGGCCGGTGGCACCGCGACCCGCCTCCTTGCCAACGATCCGCCGACCTGCTCGGGCAGGACCAGCCCGGGCGTGACCAACAGCTGGCCGAAGTGGGCCCCCGAGGTCTCGACCATCGGCGGCAAGCGCTACTACTGGCTCACGTTCTCGTCGACGCGCATCGCCGCGGGCAAACCGCAGCTCTACGTCACGCCGGTGGTCGAGGAGAACAACACGCTCACGACCTACCCGGCGCTCTACCTGTGGAACCAGCCGGCCAGCGAGAGCAACCACACGCCGGCCTGGGACAACTTCGACATCCCGGTCAACTGAGGATCGCGATGAGAGCCGTCCTCGCGGTGGGCACCGCGCTGTGGCTGAGCGCCTGCAGCGATCAGAGCTTCCGCGCGGGCATGACCGTGATGTGCGAGGCCGCCACGCCGACGCGGATCGCGATCGAGGATCCCGCCCTTCGCGAGCGCATCCTGATCGCGTGGATCGACGATCACCTGACGAACGATGACGCGCGCGCCGCGCTCCGCGCGATGGCCGCGGCCGCGCCGGCGGAGCGCCCGCGCATCGTGCGCGCCGCCGCGATCGAGGCGGGGCTCGCGCAGTGCGCCCTGGTCGACTTCCTCGAGCATCCACCGCCGCCGCCGGGGCCCCGCGCGGTCGCGGCAGCCGATCCCGCGGTGGACGCGCCGGTGGTCGGGGCGGTGGTCGCGTCCGACGAGCCGGTGATCCTCGACGTGTCCCCGCCGCGGGTCGCGCCCGGCAGCGTCGAGGTCGGCGAGGTCTCCGCGACCGGCGCGCTGACGCCCGAGCAGATCCGCGCGCAGCTCACGCCCGCGAACCTCGCGGCGATCGCGACCTGCTACCAGGAGGCACGGGCCGCCACCCCCGCGCTCGGCGGTCGGCTCGCGATCGACCTCGCCGCGGATGGCGCCGGTCACGCCACCGAGGTCCATGTCACCGGGCTCACCGACGAGCTCGGCGCCTGTGTCGCGCGGGCGGTCGGCGGCTGGCAGTTCGCGCCCGCGAGCGGCGTGTCGCGCGCGACGGTCCAGCTCGACCTGGCGCCGCAGTCGTAGCCCGCGTGTGTCGACACACGCGGGTGTGTCGATCGCGAGCGCTCCGCAACGCCGCGAGATCGCGCGCGCCCGCGCTGGCCGCGAACTTGCTCTTCGCTGGTCCCGTGCGCCCGAGCGGCGCCGAGGAGGAGGGGCGATGTCCAGGATCACGTCACTGTCTGCGACGATCACGACCGCGGCTGGCAAGCACGCGGGCACCAACGACCGGGTCTGGCTCGACGTCGGCGGCCACACCTTCGAGCTGACCGCGGCCGCGCACGATCTGTTCGAGCGCGACCACACCGACGAGTTCGTGCTGCCGCTGCCCGCGCCGGGCGTGCCCGCCGAGGACATCTGGCGGGTGATCGTGTGCAAGGCGCCGGATCACGACGCCGATGGCTGGCAGCTCGACGGCGTGATCCTGCGCGACCAGAGCGGGAAGATCCTGTACTCGCGCGGCGGCATCGACGCGCGGCTCGACGAGGCGACCGGTCGGCAGTGGCAGGCGCCGGACTTCGCGGGCGCGCCGCCGCCGCCGTCGTTCACGCTGCCCGCCGATGCGCTGCGCGTGCTGCTCGAGGGCCCGCTGCAGGATCAGCTCCACGGCGACTTCCACCAGCTGTCGCACGTGCGGCCGGTCGGCGGCCTCGCGCTCACCAGCGAGTGCGACGGCATCCACCTCAAGCAGACCATCCGCGGTCGCATCGCGCTGACCGACGTCGACGTGCAGATCGCCGGGCGCCTGCAGCCGTTCATCAGCGCCGGCGACAGCGGCCACGCGGTCGAGCTCACCGTCGGCGGCATCCAGATCGACATCAAGATCCCGGCGTGGATCCACGTGCTCAGCGGCGGCGTGACCGCGGCGATCGAGAAGCACCTCGAGCAGATCCTGCGGAGGGTCGTGCAGCGCGAGGCGCAGCGCGCGATCAACGCCCAGGTCGGCGCGCTCAAGATCGATCTGACCCAGGTCGATCGGATCGCGCTGCGGCCGGGCGCGATCGACGTGATCGAGGTCCGCCCGCCGGCGCCGCGGTTCGAGCGGGTCGCGCGGCCGTTCCCGCTGCGCTGGCAGTGATCACTCGCCGAGCACGAGCTCGGTCACGGTCGCGGCGAGCGGGTAGGTGCGCGTGCCGTCGGGCGAGGCGAAGAACACGACCGGGCAGGTCGCGCCGTCGCCGGCGGCGAGATCGAGCAGCAGGATGCCGTCGCCCTGCTCGTCGAAGTCCTCGATCGGATGGTTCTCGCCGCCCACCACCGCGATCGGCGTGAGCTGCGCGTGCCAGTCGCGGCCGCGCTCCTCGCGCAGCGGCATCGCCAGGCACTCGGTGAACTGCGCGCGCTGCTCGCGCGACAGCGCGCTCCAGTCGATCACGGTCACCGCGTGGCGGCCGGGCGAGAGGCCGGTCACCTTGGAGGTGAGCTCGAGGAACGAGGCGGCGCCGACGCGGGCGAGGAGCGGCGCGAAGGCCTGGTCGAACGTGGTGGGCATGACGCGGTAGCACCCGGTCGCGCGCGATGTGACGCGCGAGGGGCGTGGAATGAACGCGCGCGCCGGGGCGTAGGCTCTCTCCCATGCCCGCTGCCACGATCGAGGTCCGCCGCTCCTACAGCCCGGCGCAGGAGAGCGCGCTGATCGGCGCCGTCCACGGCGCGATGCGCGACGCGCTCCGGCTCTTGCCCACCGATCGCACGATCCGGCTGATCGCGCACGAGCCGCACCGGTTCGCGGCGCCGCCCGATCTCGCGCACCCCGAGCAGTACACGCTGGTCACGATCGATCTGTTCGCGGGCCGATCGGTCGAGGCCAAGCGCGGGCTGTACCGGGCGCTGGTCGCCGCGCTCGCGCCGTTCGAGATCCGCGCCGACCACGTGAAGATCGTGCTGCGCGAGGCGCCGCGCGAGAACTGGGGCATCCGCGGCGGCCAGGCCGCGTGCGACGTCGACCTCGGCTTCGTCGTCGAGATCTGAGCGCGAGGGCGCGCGGCGATCGCGCGCCGCCTACGAGCGCGTCGGAGGGGTGGCGCCGCCCCGGGCAGCGCGCGGACAGAGGTGGCGTCGCCCCGGACCGCTGCGGGATCTTGCGGTGTTGGCGCGGCACGGACCTCGCTCCTTGGGTGGGCATGCTGCTCGAGAGCTTCGCCATCACCACCACGGGGCGCCGCGCCCAGAACGAGGACGCGATCTGCGCCCGCCCCGATCTCGGCCTGTTCGTCGTCGCCGATGGCATGGGCGGCTACGAGGGCGGCGAGATCGCCAGCCGGGTCGCGGTGACCACGATCGAAGAGCTGGTCGCGCGCACGGCGAGCGACGCCGACGTCACGTGGCCCTACCGGATCGATCCGCGGCGCGGCGTGGTCGAGAACGAGGTCGCCGTCGCGACCCGGCTCGCCAACGATCGCATCCTGCGGCAGCGCCACGGCGAGCTGGCGCAGATGGGCTCGACCGTGGTCGTGCTGCGACTGGCGCACGACCGCGCGGTGCTCGGCCACGTCGGCGACAGCCGGATCTATCGCCTCCGCGACGGCGCGCTCGCGCAGCTCACGGTCGATCACTCGCTCTACGCGCTGCTGGTCGCGAGCGGCGCGGAGATGCCATCGAAGGACGAGTTCGCGCTCCGCCACGTGATCACGCGCGCGCTCGGCACGCCCAACGCCGAGGCCGAGGTGCAGGCGATCGACCTGCGCGCGGGCGACGTGTTCATGCTGTGCAGCGACGGACTGTCGGAGGTGCTCGAACCGGCGCTGATCGCGGCGCGGCTGGCGCTACCTGCGCGGTCCGCGTGCGAGCTGCTCGTCGACGAGGCCTACGCCGCCGGCAGCCGCGACAACATCTCGGCGGTGGTCGTGCGCGTCCGATGAAGCGGGCGTCACTCGTCGCCGTCGCCGGCGTCGTCGGGAGCTGCGGGCCCGGCGACGAGGCCGTGGCGGCGGGCGAGCATGCGCAGGTGCTTGCGATCGACCTGCGCGTCGCGCGCGGCCGCGGCCAGGTTGCCGCCCGCGCGCGCCAGCACCGCACCGACGTAGCGCCGCTCGAACGCGTGGAGCACGGCCTCGCGCGCCGCACCGTACGGCAGATCGTCGCGCACGCCGAGCGGATCGTCGAGAGTCGCCAGGTTGCCATCGATGCGGATGGTGAGATCCTCGAAGCGCGCGGCGCCGGGCGCGAGCGCGATCGCGCGATCGAGCACGTTGCGCAGCTCGCGCACGTTACCGGGCCAGCCGTGCGCGTGCAGGCGGTCGAGACCCGGGCCGCGCGGCTTGCCCTCCGCGAGCCCGCGGCGGCGCAGGAGCTCCGCGACCAGCGCCGGCAGGTCCTCGCGGCGCGCGCGCACCGGCGGCAGGCGCACGCGCACCACCCCCAGGCGATACAGCAGATCCGCGCGGAAGCGCCCGGCCGCGACCTCGGCGTCGAGATCGTCGCGCGACGCGGCGATCACGCGCACGTCGACCGCGCGTTCGCGATCGGCGCCGAGCGGGCGCACCACCCGCTCCTCGAGCACGCGCAGGAGCCGGGCCTGCACGCTCGTCGGGATCCGCCCGAGCTCGTCGAGGAAGATCGTGCCACCGTCGGCGCGCGCGAGCAGGCCGGCGCGGGGCGCGGCGGCGCCGGTGAACGCACCCTTCACGTGGCCGAACAGCTCGCTGTCGAGCAGCGCCTCGGGCAGCGCGCCGCAGTCGACCGCGACGACCGGGCCGCCGCGCCGCGCCGACGCCTCGTGGAGCGGGCGCGCGACCAGCTCCTTGCCGGTCCCCGTCTCGCCCTCGACCAGCACGGTCACCTCGGTGGCCGCGACCCGCTCGAGCACGGCGAACACCTCGCGCATCGCCAGGCTCTCGCCGACCAGCTCGCCGAAGCGCCGGCTCTGGCTCGGCGGCAGATCGAGCGGCTCCGCCTCGGGCTCGATGCGCAGGGCGGTGCGGACGAGCTTGAGCGTGGCGCCCGGGCCGAGGCGGACCTCGCTGACCAGCGAGCCCTCGAACCACGTGCCGTTGGTCGAGTCGAGATCGCGGATCACGTACCGGCCTTGAGCGTGGCGCCCGGGCCGAGGCGGACCTCGCTGACCCGCGAGCCCTCGAACCACGTGCCGTTGGTCGAGTCGAGATCGCGGATCACGTACCGGCCGGCGTCGGCGTGGATCGCGAGATGCCGACCCGACACCCGATCATCGGACAGGCGCAGCGCGACGCCAGCGTCGGTGCCAACGATCGCCTCGCGCTCGCCCAGCCGACACGCGCGGCCGCGATCGGCGCCATCGATCACCACGAGTTGGCAGCGGAAGCGGCCGGCACCGTCGAGCGCCTCGCTGTAGACTGTCGCGGCGGTCGGTGGCTCCACCCCGCGAGCATACGATGACCCGCCCGAGCCTCGGTCCCTATCAGATCGTGCGTCGCCTCGGCCACGGCGGGATGGCGGAGGTGTTCCTGGCGATCGCGCACGGTGCCGCCGGCTTCGCGCGCCAGGTCGCGATCAAGACCCTGTTGCCGGCGTTGCAGGGCGATCCCGCGCTCGAGCGCGCGCTGGTCCACGAGGCCCGGCTCGCGGGCGCGCTCGCGCATCGCAACCTGGTCAGCGTGCTCGGGCTGGGGGTCGACGACAGCGTCACCTACGTCGTCATGGAGTACGTCGACGGCGCCGATCTCGCGCGCCTGGCCCGCGGCGCCATGCCGCTGCCGCTCGCGCTGCTCGTCGCCGAGGAGCTCGCGCTCGGGCTCGATCACCTGCACCGCGCCGTCGACGATCGCGGCCTGCCGCTCGGCCTGGTGCACCGCGACGTGTCGCCTTCCAACGTCCTAGTGTCGCGTGCCGGCGAGATCAAGCTCGGCGACTTCGGCATCGCGAAGGCGACCGCGCTCGCTGATCTCACGGGCGGCACGCGCAAGGGCAAGTACGCGTACATGTCACCCGAGCAGCTGGTCGGCGAGCCGCTGACCGGCGCGAGCGATCAGTTCGCGCTCGCCGTGACGCTGGTCGAGCTCGCCACCGGATCGCGGCCGTTCGCCGCGGACACCCCGCTCGCCACGATGGACAACGTGCGGCGCGGGCAGCGGCCGGACCTCGCGACGCTGCCCGCGGCGGTGGCGGCGCTGATCCTGCGGGCGCTCGCGGTCGATCCGCAGGCTCGCTTCGCATCGAGCGAGGCGCTGCGCGGCGCGATCGCCGCCGCCCGGCGAGAGTTGCCACCGGTCGCGCTGCCGGAGCTGGCGGCGTGGGTGGCGGCCGCGCTCGCATAGCGGCTGGGCATGGTCTGGCGCGAGCAGTCGCGCAACCCGCGCTGGTTCGGTGACCACGCCGCGGGCTTCGCGCGGTATCGGAAGATCCGCACGGTGCGGCGGGTCGGCGAGTAGCGCCGGATCACCACCACGCGCGCAGCTGCTCGGCCCAGCCCGGCAGGCCATCGATGATCACGCGCTCGCCACCGAGGGTGATCGCGCCGCGGTAGCGGCCGATCAGCTGGTGGAGCTCGGCGCCGATCGGGCCGACGACCCTGCCGGCGTCGTTGTCGAGGCGCGGTTCGAGCACGAGGTCGACCTGGCCGGCGCGATCGCGCAGCCGCCACGGCGCGCGCCATGCCTGCGGCTGGTAGGCGAAGTCGATGGGGCCGAGCGGGTGGAGCGCGCCGTCGATCGTGACCATGTTCTCGCTGCCGGCGCGGGTGTCGCCGAAGCCGGCGCCGAGGTTGAGGCCGATGACGCGGCCATCGGCGAGGCGCCCCGACGCGGTCGCCCACTGCCAGAAGGTGGCGTGGGGCCACACGCCGCGGCCCCAGTCGAGGGTCGCGAACGCGCCGTCGAGATCGCGGCGAGTGCCGCCGGCGCGCAGCCAGCCGCGCACCGGCATCGCGGGCACCTTGTGGTTGTAGTAGTAGCCGCGACCGTTGGGGAACACGACCGCGATGCCGGCGCGGTCGTCGAGCGCGAGCTCGGCGCGGATCGCGCGGCGACCGGGCCAGTCGATCGAGATCGCGCGGCCGCCAGGGACATGGGTGAACGCGATCCGCGCGCCGCGCTGCGCGAACGCGACGTCGCCGCGCGCGCTCGACGCCGGCAGCGCGACGCCGCGGCCGAAGGGCGTGACCGCGACCCGATCGATCCGCGCGCCGGCGGCGAGATCGACGACCTGCACGAACGCGGTGCCGAGGTAGCCGACGTTCGCGACCGCGACCGCGACGTAGAGATCGGCGGTGGTGATGCCGTAGAAGTCCCAGGCCTTGTGGCGGAGCGCGCGGGTGAAGGGCGCGAGGCGATCGACGCGGTAGCGCCAGCGCGGCGCGCGCGCCCAGCCGGCGACGATCTCGCCGGTCGCGGTCGGCAGCTCGACGTCGTGCGCGAGCTCCGCGGGCCGGTGCGGCGCAGCCACGGCGGCCCCGCTCCCGACCATGTGAATAGTCTAGCAAAGGTCGCGCGCGGCGGGCAGCTTGTTTCGTCGCGGCGATTTCGGCTGGATGGTCCGCGATGCCATCGCGCGCGCCATCGCTCGATCGTCCCCTGACCGCGACCGAGATCGCCGAGGTCGACGCCGTCACCGCCGCCCTCGCCACCGTCGTGGCCGCGGGCCCGCCGCCGGCGATCGGCGGCTACCTGCGCGTGCGCTCCGCCGGTCGCACGCGCACGCTCCTGCTCGGCAGCCGCACCGTCGCCGGCGCGGTGCTCGACTGGCGGACCGCGCCGCTGGCCGAGGTGTTCTTTCGCCAGCGCGCCGGCGACGACTACGAGCTCGAGATCGACGACCGCACCGTCACCGGCCTCGTGCTCGCCCGCGGTCGCGTCCGCGTGGTCGGCGGCGCGCTGGTCGAGCTCACGACCGAGGACGCGATCCTCGCGCGCGAGGGCGACGGCTGGCGCGCGCGCGCGATCCCGACGCGAGCGCGGCCGGCCGCGACCAGCGCCGGCAAGGCCGAGGTCGTGCTCGATGCCGAGCAGCGCCGCGCGGTCGAGCTGCCCGCGACCACCTCGCTCGTGGTCGACGGCGAGGCCGGCGTCGGCAAGACGCTGGTCGCGCTGCACCGCATCGCGTGGCTGCAGGCGCAGAGCGAGCGCCGGCTGCGCGTGCTGGTGCTGGTGCCCACGCCCGGCCTGCGCCAGCTCTGTCGCCAGCTGATCGACCGGCTCGGGCTCGAGCGCGTCGAGGTCGCGGTCGTCGACGAGTGGCTGCTGGCGCGCGGCCGCGCGGCCTTCGCCGGCCTGCCCGAGCGGCTCGCCGACGATGCGGAGGCGCAGGTGATCCGCCTCAAGCGCCACCCCGCGGTGCGCGGCGTGCTGCCCGATCTGATCGCGCGGCCGAAGTCGCGCGACGATGGCGAGCGCAAGTGGTCGCGCGCGCGCCGCGATCTGCTGCACCTGTGGGGCGATCGCCCGCGGCTCGAGGCGATCGTCGCCGCTGCCCGCGGCGCGCTGCCGCCGCTCGCGATCGCGCTGACCACCGCCCACACCCGCGGCCAGTTCGAGTCGACGACCGAGGAGGCCCACCGCCACGTCGACGCCGATCGCCTGGTCGCGCTCGACGGCCGCGCCCTCGACGACGGCACGCCGACCGCGCGGGCCGGCACGATCGATGCCGAGGATGTGCCGGTGCTGTTCGCGATCGCGGCGCTGCGCGATCGCCCGAAGGATCGCGAGGCCCTGGCCGCGCTGCCGCGCTACGACCACGTCGTCGTCGACGAGGCCCAGCTGATCGCGCCGATGGAGCTGGCCGCGATCGGCGGCGCGATCGGCCGCGGCGGCGCGATCACCCTCGCCGGCGATCACCGCCAGGACACCGACGACAGCTCCTGGTTCGCGGGCTGGCCGGCGGCGATGGCCGAGGTCGGCGTCGAGCGCTACGAGGCGATCACGCTGATGACCACGTATCGCTCGGTGCCGGCGATCACCGCGTTCGCGCGCGGGCTCGCCGCGGCCCGCGGCACCGCGACGCCGATCGCGCCCGGCGACGCGCTGTGGGCCGGGGCCTTCGCGAGCGAGCTCGATCAGGTCGCCGAGATCGCCGCGGTGATCGACGCCGCGCGCGCCGAGGACCGCGGGCTCACGATCGCGATCCTCGGGCGCAACGCCGCCCACGCGCGCCGGCTGCACCGCGATCTGACCCGCGGGCTCGACGTCACGCTGGTCGAGCGCGGCGCGTTCCCGTTCGCGCCCGGCGTGATCGTCACCGCGATCGCCGAGATCTCGGGCCTCGAGTTCGACGCGGTGGTGATTCCGGATCTGACGCCGGAGTTCTACCCGGCGCAGACCGACGCGGCGCGCGCGCTGTACGTGGCGGCGACCCGCGCGCGCACCTGGCTCTGGCTCACGACCGTCGGCGAGTGGTCGCCGCTGGTGGCGGCGCCGTAGTCACTGCGCGAACGTGCCAGGCATGACGGTGTCGAGCGACCAGCGGAAGTGATCGACGATCGCGGTCGAGTCGAGCACGCCATCGCTCGTATCCCAGATCGCGATCCGCAGCGTGATGGTCTCGCCGCCGACGACATTGCCCCGGGTCGTGAGCCAGCCGGTCGCGCCGCCGACGAGCGAGTCGGCGCTGCAGTTGCCCGCGGCCGGGTCGTCGAAGCCGGTGCCGGCGAGCAGGTCGGTGCCGGCGCACGTGGTGATCGTGCCCGGATTCCCCGAGCAGCCGACCGCGCCGTTCACGCACTGCGTGAACAGGCCCGCGTCGAGGGTGACCAGGTTCACGCCGACCGGCCACCGCCCCCGATCGCCGCGGGGCAGCCCGGCGCGACCGGGAGGACGCTGTTGTTGGCCGCATACCAGTCGGCGGGAAAGCCCGCGGTCTGCATGCGATTCGTCGAGAAACCCGCAACATAGGCGGGATCGACGTCGTCCTTGTCGGCCGCGACGCCCGACGAGATCACGCCGAGCGCGGCGCCGGCGCGCGGCGCGCCGTTGGTCCCGAACCGATCGCGGATCGCATGGCTGCGCGCATCGACCGCGCCGGTGCCGTCGGTGAGGCTCCAGGTCGCGCTGAGCACGCCCCACTTGCGCGCGCCCTGGCTCGCGATGGGACACAGGTCCATCGCGCGTCCGAAGTCGCGCGCGTCGGCCGAGTTCGAGGCGAGGCCCGTGTCGCAGGTCGGGTAGTTGTCCTTGGTGCCATCGCAGTCGTCGTCGACGTCGTTGGCCGCCACGTCATACGCGCCGGGGTTCACCAGCGCCGGGTTCGCGCACTCGACCGAGTCGCAGCAGTCGCCGGCGCAGGTCGTGAAGCCATCGCCGTCCTGATCGATGTTCTCGTCGGCCCGGCCCGAGCAGTTGTCGTCGATGCCGTTGCCGCACTTCTCGGGCGCCGGCACGACCTCGCCGTCGCACGGGCCCCACGTGAGGTCGGTCTGGCAGACCTGCATGCCGCCGTGGCACGGCCCGATGTTCGCGGTGGTCGCCGCGCCGGTGTAGCAAGCGCGCCGCGCACCCGACGCGCAGGCCTCGGGCGCGGCATCGATCATGGAGGTCGAGGCGTCGATCGAGGACTCGCGGAGGTCGCTGACCCCGAGGATCGCGTTGCACCCGAGCCCCGACAGGAGCAGACCGACGACGATGGGGGCCCTCACGGCGCCACGGTAGCGCGGGCCGAGCGCCGCGGAAGCGTCGATGGGCCGCGTGCCACGGGTTGCCACGTCAGAGGCGGTCATCCCTTCGGATGACCGTCGCCTCGTCGATCGATCGGCCCGCGCGAGGACGCGCAGCCCGATCTCATCCGGACCCTGAGCCGGCTCGCCACGGCTCAGGTCGGTCAATCATCAAACACCCTCTCAGTCGTGGACGGTGCCAGGCGACGTGGGCGTGCCCGACCAGCGGAAGTGATCGATCACCGCGGTCGAGTCATAGGCGCCATCGCTGGTGTCCCAGATCGCGAGGCGCAGCGTGATGGTCTCGCCGCCGACGACGTTGCCGCGGGTCGTGAGCCACCCGGTCGCGCCACCCGGCACGGAGGCGGTGGTGCACATGCCGGGGGTGCCGGTCTCGAAGCCGGTGCCGGGCAGCTGGTCGGTGCCGGTGCAGGTCGTGATCGTCGCGGTCATCCCGCCCAGCACGGCGCAGCCCACCGCGCCATTCACGCACTGGGTGAAGAGCCCCGCGTCGAGGGTCGCGAGGTTCACGCCGACCGGCCAGATCTTCTGCTGCGCGTCGCGGTACGCGGCGAGGTTCTTGTCACGGGGATTGGCGGGGACGTCGTTCCAGGTCGAGTCGAGCAGCGCGACGAGGAAGTCGTTGTACGGCGAGCACACCCACTCGGGGAACTCCCAGGTGAAGAAGTCGCTGTCGAACGCGAACGAGCGCGCGTTGACCGGCACGCGGATCTGGAGCGTGAGCATCACCGGATCGTTGGCCGTCAGCGCGTTCGGCGCGGGACAGCCAGGCGCCACTGGCAGCGCGCCGTTGTGCGCGGCCAGCCAGTCGGCCGGGACCGGCGCGGTCTGCATCCGCTGGGTCGACACGTTGTTCGCGAACGCGGGATCGAGGTCGTCGGCATCCGCTGCCACCCCCGACGAGAGCACCGCGAGCGCGGCGCCCGCGTGGGGCACGACCGCGGTGCCGAAGCGATCGCGGACCGCGTGGCTGCGAGGGTCCGCCACCCCGGTGCCGTCGGTCAGGGTCCAGGTCGCGCTGATCACGCCCCACCGGCGCGCATCCGTGGTGGCATCGGGGCACAGGTCCATCGCGCGCGCGAAGTCCCGCGGGTCGCTGGCGTTGGTCGCGAGGCCGTCGTCGCACAGCGGCGGGTCGTCCATCGCGCCGTCGCAGTCGTCGTCGAGGTGGTTGGCCTCGAGATCGTAGGCGCCCGGGTTCACGAGCGCCGGCTCGGCGCACTCGACCGAGTCGCAGCAGTCGCCGCCGCAGGTGGTGAAGCCGTCGTGATCGAGATCGACGTCTTCGTCGGCGGCGCCGGAGCAGTTCTCGTCGGCGCCGTTGGCGCAGATCTCGGGGCCCGGGACGACCTCGCCCACGCACGGGCCCCACGTGCTGCTCGGCTGGCAGGTCTGGATGCCGTCGTGGCAGGCCCCGACGTTCGCGGTGATCGCCGCGCCGGTGTAGCAGGCGCGAGTGGTGGTCGGCGTGCAGGCCTGGGACGCGGCGTCGCCGCCGGCGTCGATGCCGGCGGTGGTCAGGTCGCTGATGCCGAGGATCGTGTTGCATCCCGCGAGCGCTGCGGATGCGACCAGCACGCTGACGACGTAGATCCGCATCGCGCGAGCCTAGCCGCGACGGCCGCGCGGGTTCGCATCGCTACTCGGATTGCCGCGGGTTGCCACGTGCGAGGTGCGCGTGGGTCGGCCTACGGCGTCGGCGTCGGCCGCGGCACCCGGCGCAGGTGCCACAGCGGCAGCAGCGCGACCGGCGCGGCGAGCCCGATCACCGCGGCGGCGACCAGCGCCGACTGCGCGCCGCCGGCCTCGCCGACGACGCCGGCGACGATCGACGACACCAGCAAGAGCCCGCCGCAACAGGCGTGGATCGCGGCGTTGGCGCGGCCGAGCACCTCGATCGGCAGCACGGTCTGGCGCAGCGTGACCGCGTTGATCTGATAGATCATCAGCGCGCCGTCGCCGATGATCTGGTGCGCGGCGAGGCAGGCGATCGCGAGCGCGGGCCCGACGTGCGCCGCCGCGGGGATGAACAGGATCGCGAGCATGCTGATCGCGCTGGCGATGATCATCGTCGGGCCGAGCCGCGTGCCCGCCATCCGGCGCGAGACCAGCGAGCCGATGATCGCGCCGAGGCCGGACCTGCGGGTGGCCGAACACCGCGCGCAGGCCGATCCCGAGATCCGCGAGCAGGTGGGCGGGCGCGTCGTGCGGCGGGGCGGGCGGCGGCGCCGGCAGGCGGCGCAGGAACGCGGCCGACCAGAGGTACGAGGCGGCGTCGAGGATCACCGCGAGCGGCGCGCCGAGCGCGCTGATCAGGATGCCGGCGGCGGGCGGGCCGGTGATCTCGGCGGCGCCCTCGGTGGCCTCGAGCTTGGCGTTGCCCTCGCCCAGGTGCTCGGTGCCGATCAGCGCGGGCAGGAGCGCCCCGTCGGAGATGCGGAACAACGCCGACGCTGCGCCGACGCCGGCGGCGACGACATAGACGTGCGCCATCGTCAGCGCGCCGGCCCACCACGCGATCGGCAGCGACGCGACCAGCGCCGCGCGCAGCAGATCGCACGCGACCAGGATGCGGCGCTTGTCGCTGCGATCGACGAAGCCGCCGCCGACCAGCGCGACCAGCACGCCGGGGCCGAACTGCAGCGCCGACAGGATGCCGAGCGCAGCGCCGCCCTGATCGAGGGCCAGCACCGCGATGATCGGCAGCGCGGTCCGCGTGATCCGCGAGCCGAACGCCGACACGATCTGCGCGGCCCAGAGCCGCAGGAACGCGGGATGCCGCCACAACCCGGTCCTCGGCCACCAGGATGGGGTGCGCATGGCGGCGCGCAAGCTAGCACGAGGGTCGGGTGGGGCCTGGCCGAACGGTGAGCGCGGGGAGGCTTGCGCGGAGGCCTCGGACGTAGTCAAACGTCGGGATGACGACAGCAACGCTCGTGGGTGACCGCGTGGTCCGCGCCATGACCGTCGATGGGGCGTTCCGCGTGATCGCCGTGGTCGCGACCGAGACCGCGCGCGGCGCGCTGGCCATCCAGCCCGCCTCCGACGAGCTCGGCCTGCGCCTGGCCGAGCTGATGACGGCGGCGGTGATCGTGCGCGAGACCACGCAGCCGGTCCGGCGCGCGCAGCTCCTGTGGAAAGATCGGCGCGGCGGCGCGCTGGTCGCCGACTCGCTGCCCGACGGCACCAACCGCGGCATGGTGAACCCCGGTGAGCCGTCGTCGGTTGCGGCGACCGGCGATCACATCCTGCAGGTCAGCTACACCGCGCCCAACGGCTCGCTGCACCAGGGCATCGTCGCGATCCCCGACGGCGACGACATGTCGACCGCGCTGATGCGCTACATGCACCAGTCGGAGCAGATCGTGTCGATGGTCGCGCTGACCGCGCTGCCTGGCCCGGGCGGCGTGCGGGTCGTCGGTGGGTACCTCGTGCAGCTCCTGCCCGAGGCGACCCGCGAGGTGATCGACGCGATGACCGAGCACCTCGGCAACCTGCCGCCGATCGCGACGATGCTCGAGGGTTCGAACCGCACGGCCGCGGCGCTGATCGCCGACGTGCTGGCGCCGTTCGAGCATGCGGAGCTGGCGTCGTCGTCGCTGGTGTTCGGGTGCACGTGCAGCCCGACCCGGATCATGACCGGCATCCTCACGCTGCCGGCCGAGGAGATC
This sequence comes from Deltaproteobacteria bacterium, assembly GCA_021413675.1. Classification (GTDB taxonomy): domain Bacteria; phylum Myxococcota_A; class Polyangia; order Haliangiales; family Haliangiaceae; genus JAIOQA01. The sequence goes on from JAIOQA010000138.1 coordinate 15,648, forward strand.
GACTCGATGATCGCCGGCGATCCGCTCGAGGTCCGCTGCGAGGCGTGCGGCCGGCAGTACGTGATCCAGCCGACCGACCTGCGCGAGTTCCGCGACATGCGGTCGAGCGGGTTCCAGGCGTAAGGCCGGATCAGCGAGCGATCACGGGTCGAGCGCCGCGATCACCGCGTCGCCGACCGCGCGCCGCAGCTCCTTGATGCGCGCGGCCGCGGGTCGATCGCGCGATGGGTGGACGCGGTTGGTGAGCAGCGCGACCCAGCGGCGGTTGCGCAGATCGAGCCAGAGCGAGGTCCCGGTGAAGCCGAGGTGGCCGACGCCATCGGCGCGCGGCCAGCGATCGCCGGCGTGCGAGACGCCGGGGACCGACGACGGCGTATCCCAGCCGAGGCGCCACGAGGTGTCGGGCGCAGCGGATGTGGCGAGGAACGCGCGCACGATCGCCGGCGCGAACGGCGTGGCGCGGGCCTCGGCCACGGTGTCGACGATCGCGGCCGCGAAGCGCGAGACATCGCCGACCGAGCCGAACAGCCCGGCGTGCCCGGCGACCCCGCCGGCGGCCGCGGCGTTCTCGTCGTGGACCGTGCCCGAGACCAGGCCGCGATCGTCGAGCACGGTCCCGACCACCGGCGCTGGCAAGGGCGCGGGGCTCGCGTAGAGCGTGACCGCGAGGCCGAGCGGCGCGGAGATCCGCGCCGCGAACCGCGCCTCGAGCGGCGCCCTCGCCATCGCGGTCAGCGCGTCGCGGGCGGTCGCCGCACCGGCGAGATCGCCGCGGCGCAGGCGCTCGTAGAGCTTCACGTGCGGGGCGCTGCCGGAGCCGTGGCCGAGCAGCTGGGCGACCGTGATGCGCGGATCGAGGCCGCCGAGCCAGTGGTGCGCCGGTGCCGCGAGGTCGAGCTCGCCGCGCGCGACCTCGGTCATGGCCAGCGCCGCGGTCGCCATCGGCTTGGTGAGCGAGGCCAGATCGAAGATCGCCTCGCGATCGATCGGCTGGCCGGCGTCGGGGACCGCGCGGGTCAGACCGCGGCCCAGGCGCACGATCTCGCGGCCGTGATCGCCCACCGCGATCGCCGCCGCGGAGCACACGCCCTCCGCGATCGCGGCGGCCGCCAGCGCATCGAGGGTCGCGTCGAGATCGGTCACGCCCGACGGTAGCGCGGCCGGGGCAGCGCGAGCCAGGCGCGCGCTGCGCGGGAGCGTCGACCACATGTCGGACCGCGGTCGGATCGAGCCAAGGTTCAGAACGCGGTTCCTGGCCTGGCCGCGGGGGCGATCGACACGACCCGCGTGCTACCCTCGCGAGGTGACGTCGTCGTCGGCCGAGAGATTGACCATCAATCTCTCTCCGGATGGGCGCAGCGAGACGATCCTCGTCGAGCAGGCCGACCAGTCGGAGAGTGCGGGCGAACGTTCGTTCCCGTGGCGGGCGAGGTCGCGCGCGCACGTCGCTCGCGGCGCCCATCGCGCGCATCGCTCGGCGCGGGCGTGTGGGCCCGCGGGCCACCTCTTCGCACGCTCCGCGGCGCGCGGACTCCAGGCATGACGCGGTACGAGCTGTTCGAGCGCGTCGGCGCCGGCGGCATGGCCGAGATCTTCCGCGGCAAGGCCGTCGCCGCGGGCGGCTTCGAGAAGCCGGTGGCGATCAAGCGGATCCTGCCGCACCTCTCGCAGGACCGGCGGTTCGTCGAGCTGCTGATCGCCGAGGCGAAGATCCTCTCGCAGCTCCGCCACCGCAACATCGTCCAGATCTTCGACGTCGGCCTGGGCGACGACGACCAGTACTTCCTGGTGATGGAGTTCGTCGATGGCGTCGACGTGGGCGCGGTCCAGCGCTCGCTCGAGACCCGGCGCAAGCGCCTGCCGCTCGACCTCGTGCTGCACATCGGCGCCGAGGTCTGCGAGGCGCTCGAGCACGCCCACACCACCGCGGGCCCCGACGGCAAGCCGATGCGGCTGGTGCACCGCGATGTCTCGCCGTCGAACATCCTCCTGTCGCGCGCCGGCGAGGTGAAGCTCACCGACTTCGGCATCGCCAAGCGCCCCGAGGAGCACACCGGCCACGGCGCGGTCCGCGGCAAGTTCGCGTACATCTCGCCCGAGCAGGCCGAGAACCGCCACGTCGACGCGCGCAGCGACGTGTTCTCGCTCGGGCTGGTGCTGTTCGAGCTCGCGGTCGGGCGCCGGCTGTTCTCGCAGCTCCCCGATCTCGAGGCGCTGCGCGCGGTCCGCGAGGCCAAGGTGCCGCGCCCGCGCGAGCTCGATCCGCGCATGCCGGCGGAGGTCGAGGACCTGCTGCTCGCGGCGCTGGCCAAGGATCCCGCGGCGCGCGTCGCGACCGCCGGCGAGTTCGGCTCGCGGCTGCGCGCGATCCGGTACGGGCTCGACCAGGCGGCGGGTGATCCGGCGCACGAGCTGACGCGGATCGTCGAGAGCGCGGCGGCGGCGCGCGAGCCCGCGCCCGCGACCGTGCCGCGCCAGAAGAACGACGCGCGCGCCGAGGCCAATCGCACCGCGCGCGGCAAGAAGCTCCGGCCCGAGAGCGTGTTCGGCACCGGCGAGTCGACGGTCGTGCGCATCAAGACCGCCGACGTGTTCTCGGCGCCCGACGCCGATGGCACCGCGATCCTGCGCGCGCGGCAGGTGATCGATCGCTTCGAGGAAGAGGAGACCCGCCTGTCGCGGGTCAACCCGCGCGACTGGAGCGAGGAGCGCACCACCGGCGAGACCTCGCCCGAGACCCCCGATCCCGACGCGAGCGACG
>JAIOQA010000139.1 GCA_021413675.1 Deltaproteobacteria bacterium
TCTCGCCCTGCGCCAGGCGGTGGGCGACGTCCACCAGCGCGCGCTCGGCATTGCCGAAGATCAGCAGGTCGGCCTTGGCATGCGGCAGGATCGAGCGCCGCACCTTTCCGCTCCAGTAGTCGTAGTGCGCGATGCGGCGCAGGCTGGCCTCGATGCCGCCGATGACGATCGGCACATCGTTGTGCGCCTCGCGACAGCGCTGCGCGTAGACCGTGACCGCGCGATCCGGCCGGCGATCACCCGCGGCGTCCGGCGAGTACGCGTCGTCCGAGCGGACCTTCCGGTCGCTCGTGTAGCGGTTGACCATCGAGTCCATGTTGCCGCCGGTCACACCCCAGAACAGCGCCGGGCGGCCCAGCGCGCCGAACGCCTCCGCCGAGCGCCAGTCCGGCTGCGCGATGATGCCCACGCGGAACCCGTGCGCCTCGAGCAGCCGCCCGATGATCGACATGCCGAAGCTCGGGTGGTCGACGTAGGCGTCGCCGGTGATCAGCACCACGTCGCACTCGTCCCAGCCCAGCGCGTCCATCTCCTCGCGCGTCGTCGGCAGGAACGGCGCCGTCCCGAAACGGTGCGCCCAGTGCTTGCGGTACCCGAACAACGGGCGGGGCGTATCGGTGAGCATGGCGGGGTTGGCTACCATACCCGGGACCGGCCGCGGCGCGAATTCCACCGACGACGCGCCCCATGGCTCGACCAATCGCGCGCGGTCGCGGAGCGCTGGAACCTCGTCACAACGAGCGGCGCCGCCACGATACCGGTCATGAGGGAAAACCACGGCGCAGGGAGCTGCGCGTGAGGTGGGACGACATCGTCACACACATGCGCGCGAGCCAGGTGGTCGCGGATGTCGGCGAGCGCTCGCTCAAGGTCAGGTGGAGCGGCGCAGGCACGCGCGAGACCGGTCCGCAGCCGCTGACCCTCATCCACGCGACCTGCGTCGACCTCCCGTGCGTGATCGTGCTTGCCGACATCGGCGCGGCGCTCGATCGGTCGCAGGACGAGGCGCTGCACCTGGGCGGCATCCTCACGTTCGGCGCCGTGATGGCGCGGGGCGGTCGATTCGCGCTGCGAGTCTCGGCGCTCCTCGGCAGCCTGCAGGTCGCCGAGCTCGAGACCGTCCTGGGCTACACCGCGGCGACGGGTGTCGCGCTGCGACGCCAGGCGGCGAGGCCCGCGATCGATGCCGGCCTGTGCTGGGTCCAGGACTGATCTGATTCGACCGCGCGCCGCGCATGTGAGCGGCTGGTGCGCACGCACGATCTTCGGCGAGCCACGACAACCACCAAGGAGACCCCGTCCATGCAGATGCACACGCCTGGCGACGCTGGCCACAGCGTCCTCAATCCCGACGCTGGCGACTATCAGGGCGATCGCAACATCGCCGACGGCAGCTTCTTCGATGACCCGCTCGCCGCGATCACGTCGGCGGCCAAGCGCTTCCCGTCGTACGGCAACTGGTCCGGCCCCGACAACGCGTTCGACCGGGACATCAAGGCGAAGTACGCGGATGCCCAGGCGCGCGGAACGACATACGACCCGGCCACCGATCCGACCTACGGCCGCGGCACCGCGGTCGATGGCCTCGACGCCGCCGCCCGCGAGCACGACTTCGGCTACTACCACGACAACTTCGACCCCACGACCGGCCAGGAGCGTGCCGGCATGTTCAGCCTCGAGGGCCTCGAGAACACGCGCAACGCGGACCGCAAGCTCGCCGACGACGCCGCCCGCGAGATGGCGACGCCATCGATCGGCCCCGACGGCAAGCCGATCGTCTACTCCGCCGACACGCGGCTCTACGCCGACGGCATGCAGGGCTTCTTCGGCGGCCGCGCCGACGGCGTCGATCTGCGCAACGACTACATGGCCGGCAAGATCGATGGCTGGGATGTCGCCACCGGCGCCGTCGACGACGTCGCCAAGGCCTACAACCACAACGGCCTGTTCGGCGCGACGTGCGAGGGCCTCGCCCTCGCCAACGTCGGCGCGGTCAGCGCGTACGACAGCGCCTCGACCGCGGTGTCGAGCGCGGCCTCGACGGTGGCGAGCACCGCATCGGATGTGTGGGACTGGGTCACGAACTGATCCCGACGCCGGTCTCCAGATGAGATCGGCCTGCCGGCCCGGCCGCGCGCGACGACGGAACGCGATGGGATGGGCGCTGTTGGGGTTGATTCCCGGGCGGAGCGCCGTCTGGGGGAGTGACGCCGGAGCCGGAGCGGCGCCGGAGCGGCGTCCGGGGTTGATTCTCGGGCGGAGCGCCGTCCGGGGCGGAGCGCCGTCCGGGGTTGATTCCCGGGGCGGAGCGCCGTCCGGGGTTGATTCCAGCCCCCATCCGGGGTTGATTCCAGCCCTGACTCCAGCATGGACGGCGGGGATGCTGTCCGGGATTGTCCGGGCGGCGGCCCACACCCGGACAAAACCGTGCGCTGGCCGGACGAGAGCGCGACGACATCGTGATGAGTCGCGATGTTATCGAATGGCCGCCGGCTTGCACGCGACGCGAGCCATCTTGTCGATTCCTCGTCAGGTCCTGCCCGGAACGTTCTACATGCTCACGCGCAGGTGCACGCAGCGGCAGTTCCTCCTGCGTCCTGATCGCGCCACCAACGATACCTTCCTTTACTGCCTTGCCGAGGCAGCGCAGCGGTTCGGTATCGAGGTGCTCTTGCCCTCGGTTCTCTCGAACCACCACCACACGATCGTCTTCGATCGTGCTGGGCGTATCGTCGAGTTCACGGAGCACCTCCACAAGTTCGTCGCCAAGGCGATGAATGCGCTCCGCGGGCGATGGGAGAACTTCTGGTCCAGCGAGCCGGCCTGCCTTGTCCGCCTCGTCGAGCGCAGTGATGTGCTCGACAAGCTCGTCTACGCCGCGACCAACCCCGTCAAGGACCAACTCGTCGAGAAGGTCCACCACTGGCCAGGAGTGAACGGTCTGTCCGCCCTTCTGAATCGCCGACCGCTGACCATCCAGCGACCGCGGCACTTCTTCCGGGCCGCCGGTCCGATGCCACCCGAGGTGACTCTCGAACTCGTCATCCCGCCTGAACTGGGGAACACCGACGAGATCCGCCAGGTGCTGCGCGAACGCGTCGCATTCGTCGAGGCCGAGCTCGCAACCACGCGAGGGAAGACGGGCGTGCGGATCCTGGGCCGCCGGGCGATCTCGCGCCAGCCCTGGTGGGGCCAACCGTCGAGCCCGGCGCGGCGAGGTGGCGTGCGCCCGCGCGTCGCCGCGCGCGGCCTCTGGCCCCGACTCGAAGCGTACCTGCGCAACCGCGACTTCGTCTCGAGTTACCGCGAGGCACGTGAACGCTGGCGCGCAGGCCTCGCCGCCGTCTTCCCAATCGGCACGTACTGGCTGCGCCGCTTCGCCAACGTCTCGGTTGCCGCCCCGATCGCGAACTGACACCAACAGCAATCACTCTCGCGCAAGCCCTTGGCTTGCGCCGTCGCGGCGTGGCGCAGTCTCGTGACCGGACGCCCCCCTAAGCGCCGTAGCAGCGCGTCGTGCAGACGCCAAGACGCGACAAGCTGACGATTATCTGGGATTGCTCCGACGAATAACCCCGGTCCGGAACTCGGCGGTCGGTCCGGAACTCGGCGGTCCGGAACTCGGCCCCCTTGCCCCGTGGATGGCAAAGCTCGAAACCCTCGTCGGGCACGGGACGATAGACTCCAGACGGGGCCACGAAGGTCAGGCCACACAGATGTATGCTATCGAGGTCGCGCGTAGTCACCCGCGAAACTCCGCGACCAGCTCGATCGAGCCAACAATATGGTCATTGAGTTCCTGCATTCGCTCCGCAGGAATCCAGTACTCGGCGTGATCTCGCCCTCCTGCGAGCTGCACGTCGAACTGGGCCAGCCAGGCGGCGTCCACGTCGAATCGCAACACGAATCCTGAACCGCTATGCCGCACGTTCCAGTCGCGTGCGATCTTGATGGCGTATGCCTCCTGCAGGACGGGATAGAAGATCGGCTGCTCTGGCAGCCTCGGCGGGCCCCCCCGCCAACTGGCCTGCTTGATCAGCTCGAGCTCTTCAGGCCCCACAGGTCGATAGAGCGTGTGTACGGCGCTCATTGCGTTGTTCCTCCAAGGCCGGCGTGCTCAAGAGGATAGCCGAACCACTCGACCACCGGTCTGCAGACGTCTGCCATCAATCGTGGGCAGCGCACACCCTCCAGCAGCGCCCGGCGCAGGTCCTGGCACCGCTCGCGCGTCGGGCGCGGATCTCGGCGCATCTGGCGCGTGGTTGCGAAGACGGCTTCGACGGGACGTGCGCGCCGGGGTCGAACGCGGTTCTGAACGAGGTCGTGCCCCGATTTGGGTTCGCTGCCGACGAGCCTTCCGTACGCCGCTCGCTATCCTGCCGCGATGCGAACCGCGCTGCGCTGGCTCCTGACGGTCTTCATGGTGGCGGCTGGCGCCAACCACTTCCTCGATCCGGACACGTACCTGGGGATGATGCCGTCGTTCCTGCCGGCGCCGCTGGCGCTGGTCTACATCTCGGGCATCGCGGAGATCGCCGGAGGGCTGGGGCTCATCCTGCCGCAGACGCGGCGCCTGGCGGCGTGGGGCATCATCGCGCTCTTGATCGCGGTGTTCCCGGCGAACCTGAACATGGCGCTCAATCACCTGCCGCTCGGTACGCGCGAGCTGCCGACCTGGGCGCTCTGGGGCCGGCTGCCGCTGCAGGTCGTGATGATCGCGTGGGCGTGGATGTTCACGAAGCCCGACCGGGGTTGATCTCGGCGGCGACCGCGGGGTGATCTCGGCGGCGACCGCGGTTGGTTTCGGCGACCGGCTTGATTTCGGCGGCGGGCGGATGCGACGTCCGCACGTGTGATGCGGGGTTTCGGCCGGCCGGGGTTGGTTTCGGCGGCACGAAGCCCGACCGGGGTCAATCTCGGCGGCGACCGGGGTTGGTTTCGGCGGGCTCACGTGTGATGCGGGGTTTCGGCCGGCCGGGGTTGGGTTCGGCGGCACGAAGCCCGACCGGGGTTAATCTCGGCGGCGACCGGGGTTGGTTTCGGCGGGCTGGTTTCGGCGCCACGAAGGCCGACCGGGGTTGGGTTCGGCGACCGGGGTTGGGTTCGGCGACCGGGGTTGGGTTCGGCGACCGGGGTTGGCTTCGGCGACCGGGGTTGGCTTCGGCGACCGGGGTTGGCTTCGGCGACCGGGGTTGGTTTCGACGACCGGATTTCGGCCGCGGATTTCGGCGGCGGGCGGATGCGACGCCCGCACGCGTGATGCGGAGGCCGCATGCGCCTCGCATCACCGGTCGAACCGCGGACCCGGTGCCGCGCTGACGAGCGCATCGCCCACGGGCGCGCCAGCGAGTCATTCCGCGGCCAGCGAGCACGCGCGAACGCGAACATCACCGTCGCCTCGACGCTGGCGCGCGGCTTGCGATGCCTCCGCGCATGAAGCATCGCACCCTGTTCGCGTCCCTGATCCTGTGCTCGACGCTGACCGCGCTGGTCGGCGCGGTCGCCGCCGACAACGACGAGCCGCCGCGCCGCCCGGCCCCGCCGCAGGAGGCGTTCGATGCCTGCAAGTCGGCGAAGGCGGGCGACGCGTGCTCGTTCACGACGCCGCGTGGGACGATCGACGGCACCTGCCGCACGCCGCCGGATCTCGATCGCCTGGTCTGCGTGCCGAAGCATCCGCCGGGCGGCCCGGACGGCCCCGGCGGCGGCTCAGGCGGCTCGCGCTGACGCAGTGAGCCACGACAATGTGGGCTCGCTTTCGGGGTCGGACCGCGATGATCGTGGCAACCGTCCACGGATGAACGGATCGCGCGTGCCCGACCCATCGTCGGGCCTATTCCCGGAAAGCGACGGACAGCCGGGGAAATGGCTGCGACGTGCTGTCGCACCGCCCGTGCGTGTTAGCGTCCGCGTCCATGCACCGGTTCGATCTTCGACGAAATCACCTCGTGGCGAGTCTGCTGTTCCTGACAGCAGTCAGTTGTTCGTCCGATCAACGCGACGTCGGCCCCGACGCCCACCCACCCAGCGCAGCGACGCCCTCCCCGAGCGTCGCCTCGACTGACACGGTCGCCGGAGTCCCGTCCTTCGTGTGGGCCGATCCGGCCCTGAAAGGCATGGCCGCGAGCCAGGGCATCACGTCGCCCGAGGCCGCCGCCCGCGCCCAGCTGCGCCTCTACGCGCCGCTGTACCGGATGGCGGCGACCGACGTCGACAACCTGCGGCTCCGCGATCTGCAGGACACCGGCCGCGGCCCGATCATCGCGCGCTTCACGCGCGAGGTCGACGGCGTGCCGGTCTGGAACGAGACCGTGTCGGTCGAGCTCGACCGCAACCTCGACGCGGTTGCGCTGACCGGCTTCGTCACCGGCGATGCGCCGGCGGCGATGAAGCTGCGCAGCGGCGCGGCGGCCGGCTTCGCGCTGGCGCCGACGCGCGCCGCAGCGATGGCGCTGTCGAGCGCCGCCGGGACCGCGATCGACGCCTCCTCGATGTCGGCGCCCCGCGCCGCCGAGGGCGGCTACCAGGAGTTCACGACCGCCGCCGCCGTGGCGCCGGTGCGCATGAAGAAGACCTGGTTCCGCACGCCGGATCGCGCGCTGGTCGATGCGTACTACCTCGAGATGGATCTCGGCCCCGATGCGTCGGGCGCGCCGCGCTACTACGCGTACGTGGTCTCGGCCTCCGACGGCAAGGTCCTCTTCAAGAACGATCTGACCGCCTTCGACCATCCGGTCACGTACCGGGTGTGGGCGGACACCACGCCTGGCCAGCTGCCCATCCCGCAGGACGGCCCGCAGGGCAACGCGGCCACGCCGCTTCCCGGCGGCCTTGCCAACGGCTTCAACACGCCGTTCCTCGCCCCGTCAGCGATCACGATCTCGAGCCTCGTCGGCGTGGGCGTGCTCGATCCGTGGCTGCCGCCCGGCGCGGCCGAGACCCTCGGCAACAACGTCGACGCGTACGCGGACATCGCCAACCCCGACGGCTTCACGCCGGGGTCCGACTTCCGCGCGGACGTGACCGCGGCCGACACGTTCGATCGCGTGCTCGACACGACGCTCGACGCGAACGCCTCGGTGAACCAGCAGAAGGCGGGCATCACCCAGCTCTTCTACAACGTGAACTTCTGGCACGACTGGTACTACGCGGGCGGCTTCGACGAGGCCTCGGGCAACGCCCAGGCCGTGAACTTCGGCCGCGGCGGCGTGCAGGGCGACTCGATCCGCGGCGAGGCCCAGGACTCGAGCGGCAAGAACAACGCGAACATGAGCACCCCGGCCGACGGCGGCCGGCCGCGCATGCAGATGTTCCTCTGGGACTTCGGCACCGCGTCGATCAACGTGACGTCGCCGACCCCGACCACGTTCGGGACGGTCGGCACGGCGTCGGGCTGGAGCTCGGGCAACTTCAACCTGCCGGGCAACACGCCGATCGTCCGCGCCGTGCCCGCCGATGGCTGCACCGCGCTGACCGGCACGTACACCGGCCAGATCGTGCTCATCGATCGCGGCACCTGCGGCTTCAGCGTCAAGGGCGGCACCGCCCAGGCCGCGGGCGCCGCCGGCGTCATCATCGCCAACGTGGCCAGCTCCGGCAGCCCGACGGTCGCGCCCAACATGGCGCTGACCGCGGGTCAGACGCCGCCCACGCTGCCCGCGCTGTCGCTGAACCTCGCCGACGGCAACACGCTGCGCACCGCGGTCGCCGCGGGCCCGGTGACCGGCGGCATGCAGCGCACCACCGCGCTGCGCGACGGCGACATCGACAACCAGGTCATGGCGCACGAGTGGGGCCACTACATCTCGAACCGCCTGGTGTTCGACGCCAACGGCCTCGGCACCAACATGGCGCGCGGCCTCGGCGAGGGCTGGGCTGACACGCACGCGATGCTCATGACCGTGCGCCCCGGCGACGACGCCGAGCCGACCAACGCGACCTGGAACGGCGTGTACTCGGTCTCGGGCTACGCCGCCGGTTCGATCTCGCGCGGCAACCCGTACTACTTCGGCATCCGTCGCTATCCGTACTCGACGGACATGACCAAGAACCCGATGACCTTCAAGCACATTGCCGATGGCAATGCGCTGCCGGTCGGTCCGGCGGTCAACGCCAACTCGTCGGCCAACTCCGAGGTGCACAACACCGGCGAGGTGTGGGCGACGATGCTGTGGGAGTGCTACGCGGCGCTGCTCCGCGACACCCAGGGCGCGACGCCGCGGCTGTCGTTCGCGCAGGCGCGCGATCGCTGGCGTGACTACCTGGTCGCAGCCTACAAGCTGACGCCGGCCAACCCGACCTTGCTCGAGGCCCGCGACGCGCTGCTCGCGGTCGCGCTCGCCACCGACCACGCCGACTACGTGCTGTTCACCGCGGCCTTCGCCAAGCGCGGCGCCGGCGTGTTCGCGGTCGGGCCCGATCGGGCCGCGGTCGACAACAACCCGGTGGTCGAGGACTACAGCGTGGGCGCCGCGATGATCGCGAGCGCGGCCACGATCGCCGACGACATCGCCCCGGCGTGCAACGCCGACGGCGTCCTCGACAACGGCGAGACCGGCACGCTGACCGTGACGTTCAAGAACGTCGGCAACGCCGCGCTGCCGGCGACGGTCGCGACCGTGTCGAGCACGACCGCCGGGATCAGCTTCCCGAACGGCGCGACCATCTCGATCCCCGCCGCCGCGCAGTTCCAGACCGTGACCGCCACCGTGCGCGTCGCGGCCGCGGGCCTGCCGACCGGCCCGACGCTCTACAACATCACCGTCGCGGTGCCCGACAATGGCGGTGGCACGCCGCCGCCCGCGTCGTTCACGATGCGCGGCAACTACGACGTCGCGACCAACGCCTCGACGACCGATGACGTCGAGTCGCCGACCACGGCGTGGCAGGTCATCAACAACCCGACGACGCTCGGCTCGTCGGAGCAGTGGCACCGCGTGGCGCTCGCCGCCAACGATCACCGCTGGAACGGCCCGAGCTCGTCGCAGGCCTCGACCGCCGACCTGGTGTCGCCGGCGATGTTCGTGCTGCCTGGCGCGCCGTTCTCGATCACCTTCAGCCACCGGTTCTCGTTCGAGTCGCCGGTGTTCGACGGCGGCGTGATCGAGATCAGCACCGACAACGGCGCGACCTGGACCGACGTCGGCGCCGCCGCGGGCTACAACGGCACGCTCGGCAACGCCTCGGGCAACCCGATCGGCGGCCGCGCGGCGTTCGTCAACAACAGCACCGGCTACCCGGCGTTCGCGACCAAGACGATCGACCTCGGCACGACCTACTCGGGCAAGCTGGTCTACGTGCGCTTCCGCGTCGGCTCGGACGCAGGCACGAGCTCGCCGGGCTGGGACATCGACAACATCCAGGTCGCCGGCGTCTCGGCGCCGCCGTTCGACGCGCTCGTGGCGCAGTCGACGACCTGCAACAACACCCCGATCGCCAACGCCGGCCTCGGCCAGGCGGTCACCGAGCTCACCGCGTCGCCGGTCTTCGGGCCGGTGACGGTGACCCTCGACGGCTCGGCCAGCTTCGACGCCGACGGCGACGTGCTCACGTATCAGTGGGTGCAGACCGGCGGTCCGGCGGTGACGCTGTCGAACGCCAACGCCCGGCTGCCGACCTTCACCGCGCCGAGCGTGCCGCGCACGCCGAGCCCGACGACGCTGTCGTTCCAGCTGGTGGTCAACGATGGTCACGGCGCGAGCGCGCCGTCGGCCACGGTGGTCACGGTCGCCAACACCAACCGCCCGCCGACCGCGGTCGCGGGCCCGGCGCAGACGGTGCCGGAGCGCACGCTGGTGACGCTCGATGGCAGTGGCTCGAGCGATCCCGACAGCGATGACACGCTGACCTACGCGTGGACCCAGACCGCGGGCCCGACGGTGACGCTGTCGTCGACGACGACCGCGAAGCCGACCTTCACCGGACCCGACGTCGCCGCGAACACCGCGCTGACCTTCTCGCTCGTGGTCAACGATGGCCTCAAGGCCAGCACGGCCTCGACCGTGACGATCACGCTGACCGACGCTAACCAGGCGCCGACCGCGATCGCGGGCGCCGCGCAGACGGTCGACGAGTTCACCGCGGGCCCGGCGTTCGATCCGGTGACCGTGACGCTCGCCGCGACCGGCACCGATCCGGACAACAACACGCTGACCTTCACGTGGACCCAGACCGGTGGTCCGGCGGTGACGCTCTCCGACGCGAACGCGGCCCAGCCGACCTTCGCGACGCCGGTGGTCCCGCGCGCCGGCACGACGGTGCTGACGTTCGCGGTGGTCGCGAGCGACGGCGCGCTGACCAGCGCGCCGAGCACGACCACGGTGACGATCACCAACGTCAACCGTCCGCCGGTCGCCGGTGCGGGCACCGCGCAGTCGGTCGACGAGCGCACGGTCGTCACCCTCGACGGCACGACCAGCGCGGATCCGGACACCGACGACGCGCTGACCTACGCCTGGACCCAGACCGCGGGGCCGTCGGTGACCCTGGCGGCCGCCGACACGGCGCACCCGACCTTCACCGCGCCCGACGTCACCGCGGACACCGATCTGACCTTCGCGCTCGTCGTCAACGACGGGCTCGATGCCAGCCCGGCCGCCGAGGTGACCGTCACCGTCGGCAACGCCAACCGCGCGCCGGTGGCGGACGCCGGCCCGGCCCAGACCGTCGTCGAGCGCACGCTCGTCACGCTGGCCGGCGGCGGCACCGATCCCGACGGCGACACGCTCCGCTACCAGTGGACCGCGCCGGCCGGCGTCACGCTCAGCGACGCCACGGTCGCCGCGCCGACGTTCACCGCGCCGGACGTCGCGAACGACACCTCGTTCGCGTTCTCGCTGGTGGTCGCGGATCCGCAGCTCGCGACCAGCACGCCGTCGACGGTGACGATCACCGTGACCAACGCGAACCGCGCGCCGGTCGCGAACGCGGGCACCGACTTCTCGGTGCGCTCGGGCCAGGTCGTCGCGCTGATGGGCTCGGCGACCGACCCGGACGGCGACACGCACTTCGCGTGGCAGTGGACCGCGCCGCTCGGCGTCACGCTCAGCAGCCTGACCAGCGCGACGCCGACCTTCACGGCGCCGGCGGTCACCAGCGACACCCCGCTGGTGTTCAACCTGGTGGTGACCGACTCGCAGGGCCTCGCGAGCGTGGCGTCGACGGTGACCGTCACCGTCGGCTACGCGCTGCACACGCCGGTCGCCGACGCCGGCGCGGCGATCATCACGCCGCCGAGCGCCGCGGTCGCGCTCGACGGTAGCCACTCGAGCGATCCCGATGGTCGCGCACTGACCTACGCCTGGGTGCAGACCGGCGGCCCGACGGTCGCGCTCACCGGCGACACCACCGCGGCCCCGACGTTCACCGCGCCGGCCGTGACCGCGGACACCGCGCTCACGTTCCAGCTGGTGGTGACCAACTCGGACGCGGTCGCGAGCGCGCCGGCCACGGTCAGCGTGTTCGTCCGCGTGCCGCCGCCCGAGGAGCCGCCGCCCGCGGGCGACACCGGCTGCGGGTGCAACACGGCGGGCGATCGTTCGCCGCTCGGCCAGCTGGCGATGATCGGCGTGCCGCTGGCGCTGGTGCTGCGCCGCCGCCGCCGCTGAACAGCAGGCTTCGCGGACGCCCGGCAGGATGTAGCCGGGCCGCATGACGACGCCGTCGCCTCGCAAGGGCGACGGCGTCGCGCGTTTCGGGCAGCCCTCGAGCCGGCGACGTCGTCACCTCACGGCGCGAGGAACGGGTCCGCGAACCGGACATCAGCGAGCAGCTCGTCGTCGGTGAGCGTGCCGAGGAACGCCTTCAGATCGGCGTGCTCGGTCGCCGACAGGTCGAGCCGGATCGGCGCGCCGGTGCCGGGCACGCGCAGGCGCGGGTCGAGGTTGGGGTGGGCCTGGATCCCGGTCGAGTAGTGATCGATCACGTCGTCGAGGGTCGCGAGCCGGCCGTCGTGCATGTACGGCGCGGTCAGCGCGACGTTGCGCAGGCTCGGCGACTTGAACCGGCCGAGGTCGGTCGCGATCCCGGTGATCCCGCCGACGCCGGTGTCAGCGACGGTCGTGGTCGCATCGAGCCCGTTGTTGACCGCGCGATCGATCAGGAACACCGCCTGGTTCGGGCGCGGGCCCGGGGCAGGCGGCGCGTCGAGGTGGCAGGTCGCGCAGCGCGCGCGCCCGAGGAACAGCGCCTTGCCGCGCTCCTCCGACGCCGTGAAGTTGGGGAACGTGCGCGCGATGTCGCCGGCGGCCTCGATGCCCGCGTCGAACCGCGACCGGTACGAGACCGCGGCGCGGACGAACTGCGCGAGCGCGCGCGCGATCCGATCGCTGGTGATCGCGGAGTCGCCGAACGCCCGCTGGAACAGGTACGGGTAGTAGGCCCGGGCCGAGACGTTCGCGACCAGCTCGTCGAGGGTGAGCCCCATCTCGACCTGGTTCTGGATCGGCATGAGGACCTGAGCCTCGAGGGTGGCCGCGCGCTCGTCCCAGAAGAACGTGCCCGGCAGGTAGTAGCGCGCGTCGACGATGCTCATCGCGTTGCGCGCGGTCTGCCCGCCGGCGAAGCCGGTCGAGAACTGCGTCGGATCGGCGAAGCCGTTGGCCTGGTGGTGACACGACGCGCACGCGACGGTCCCGCTGCGCGACAGCGCGCGGTCGTAGAACAGCACGCGGCCGAGCGTCGCGCCGGCGTCGGTGATCGGGTTGCCGGCCGGCGTGTTGTCCTGGCGCCGCGCGCTCGCGAAGTGCGCCGGCAGCACGTCGTCGTACGGGTACGGCGTCGCGGGGAGATCGAGCGCGGCCGCGACCTCGGGCGGCAGCGCGCCAGCCGCGTCGGGTGCGGCCGGCGCATCGCTCGTGGTGGGCGCATCGCCCGCGAGCGGGGCATCGGGGCCCGACGTGTCGTCGCCGGCGTTGACGCCGGAGGGGTCGAGACTGCACGCCGCGAGCACGGCGAGACACGCGGCGAGACCGGACATACACAGGCGAGGACGCAGGCGCGGCATCGGGATCCTTGGGCGAGGGGTAGGCTCCCGGGACAGAGCAAGCGCGATGCCGGGTCACCGGCGCCGCGCGTCGCGCGGTTGCGAGGCCCATGTGCGGCCGACCACGGCGCGAGCCGCACGCCGGGATGCGGGCGCGGATGCGGAATCCGCACGCCCCGCTCAGCGCGCCGGATGCGCGGCCAGCCATGCGGTCGCGGTGGCGCGCGCCTCGGGCGCGGCGTCGCCGGCGATCGCGCTCGCCTCGATCGCGAGCGCGCGGGCCCCGGCGAGATCACGCGCGACGATCGCGCGCGCCAGCTCGACGCGCACGGCCGCGCGGGACGCGGCGCCGGCGTGGTTCTCGTCGAGGATCGCGACCGCACGTCGCAGGCGCTCCGGCCACGGCGCGCGGGCCGTGTCGCGCTGGCAGCGCGCGGCATCGACGACCATGCTCTGGGTCCGCGGATGATCGGCGCCGAACGCCGCGATCGTCGCGTCGACCGCCGCCACCGCCAGCCGCGCGCCGACCGCCGGATCGCCGTGCACGCACTCGAAGTCGGCGAGCTGCGCCTGCGCCGCCGCGGTCTCGGCGTGATCGGCGCCGAGCGCCTTCGTGCGGATCGCGACGACGCGCTGGTAGCCCCCGCGCGCCTGCGCGAGGCGGTGCTGGCGTGCGTCGATGTTCGCGAGGGTCGCCAGGCTCCACGAGGTGTCGGGGTGATCGGGGCCGAGCAGGCGCTCGCGGACCGCGACCGAGTGCTCGGCCAGCGCGCGGGCCTCGTCGAGGCGATCGACCGCGACCAGCGCGGCCGCGTACGCCGACTCGGTGCCGGCGAGCTCGGGGCTGTCGTCACCGAGCGCGGCGCGGTCGATCCGGTACGCGCGCTCGAGGTAGGGGATCGACTCGGCGAAGCGCTCCTGGTCCTGCAGCACCAGCCCGAGGTTGACCAGCGGGAAGCTGAGGGAGGGATGGGCCGGCCCGAGCTCGGCCTCGATGAGCGCGGCCGCGCGGCCGAGGTCCGCCTGCGCCGCCGCGAAGTCGCCGAGCTCGACTTCGACGGCGCCGAGGTTGTTGAGCGCGGTCGCGAGCTCGTCCTTGCGGGCCTGCGGCCGGCTCTCCTCGCGGGTCAGGAGATCGCGAAACGTGGTGCGCGCCGCCGCCAGCTCGCCCTTCTCGAGCTGCATGCTGCCGAGGTCGCGCAGCAGGCGCACCCGCAGCTCGGGCGGATCACCGGCGGCGGTGACGCTGAGCTGCGCGACGCGGTACAGCCGCGCGGCCTCGTCGAAGCGATCCTGGACCGCGCCGACCACGCCGAACATCCGCACCCACGCGTCGGCGAGTAGCTGCGGATCCGCGCTGCGCGCCGCGGCGTCGAGGGCGCGGTCGAGCGCGGCCTCGGCGGCCCGGCCATCGCCCATCGCGTCGGCGGTGTGCGCGAGCAGGAACAGCGCGCGCGCCTGGGTCGGCGCGTGGGTCGTGCGCTCGGCCGCGGCGACCGCGGTGGCCGCGAGCGCGTGGGCGGCGCTGGCCCGGCCGGCCCGCTCGAGGACGTCGCCTTGATCGAGCTGGGCGCGGATCGCCGCGACCGCGGCGCGATCGGCGTCGCGCGGCGCGGGCTCGGCCGACGGCGCGGCGCAACTGGCGAGATCGCCGACGACGTGGACGGCGCGGGTCGCGCGGTCGACCAGCGGACCATCGGCGTGCGCGAACAGCCCGACCAGCTGCCCGACCTGCGCGAGGCGGCGCTCGAGGCACGCGTTC
>JAIOQA010000148.1 GCA_021413675.1 Deltaproteobacteria bacterium
GGCCGCGCGCCGAGTTGTAGTGGATCGCCTTGGCGATCAGCTCCTTGCCGGTGCCGCTCTCACCGGTGACCAGCACGCTGGCGGTCGAGCCCGCGATGCGCCGGACCAGCGCCAGGACGTCGTGCATCGCCTGCGACCGCGCGATGACGTTGTCGAAGCCGTAGGTGAGGTCGACCTCGGCGCGCAGCCGGGCGAGCTGCTGGCGCAGGCCGCGCTCCGACAGCGCCTTGTCGACGACGAGCAGCAGCTCCTCGATCTCGAACGGCTTGGTGATGTAGTCGTAGGCGCCGAGCTTGACCGCGCGGATCGCGGTCTCGATCGAGCCGAACGCGGTGATCATCACGATGTGCGGCGCGTTGGGCAGCGCGGCGGCGTCGCGGATGAGATCGAAGCCGTCGAGGTCCGGCATGCGCAGATCGGTGACGATCAGGTCGACCGGCTCGGACCGCGCCATCTCGAGGCCGAGGTGGCCGCCGGGCGCCGAGCGCACCGTGTAGCCGGCGTCGACCAGCTCCTCGGCGAGGAGGTCGCGCATCGCGTCGTCGTCCTCGACCACGAGGACGGTCGCGGTCGGCGGCGCAGACGGGGCAGGCGAGGTCACCCGACGGTTCTAGCAGGATGTCGAAAGCCCCCGCTACGGCGTTCGGGGATTCCGCGGCCGGCGAGTGTGCGGGCTACCCGAGGTCGGGCTTGCCGAGGCGCTGGATGCGCGCGGTCTGCGAGTCGGGCGACGGCCCGGTGACCGCTGGCAGGAACACCCGGAACACCGTGCCACCGCCGGGCGCGTCGTCGATCTCGATCCAGCCGTCGTGCTCCTTGACGATGCCGGAGCAGACCGCCAGGCCCAGGCCGGTGCCGCCCTGGCCCTCCTTGGTCGTGTAGAACGGCTCGAAGATCTTCTCGCGCTTCTCGGGATCGATGCCGACGCCCGAGTCGGTGATCTCGACCTTCACGTAGGTCGCCGCGCGGGTCAGCTCGAGGCCCGGGCGCTGGCGGGTCTCGACCGAGGTCTCGAGCCGCACGCTGCCGCCGTCGGGCATGGCCTGGATCGCGTTGAGCAGCAGGTTGAGCAGCACCTGCTGCAGCCGGTCGGCGTCGCCCAGGACGCGGGGCAGGCCCTCGGCGCGGGCCAGCGTGGTGCGGATGCGGGCGTTGGCGAACTGCCCGCCGAGCAGCTCCATCGTGGTCAGCGTGACCTCGTTGAGCTGGACCGGCACCAGCCCGTGGGCGCCGGCCTTGCGCCGCGCGAAGTCGAGCAGGCGCTGGATGATGCGCGTGATGCGCGCGGTCTGCTCGGCGATGATCTGCGCGTTCTTCTCGACCGCCTCGCGATCGGTCGACTTCTTCTGGATCGACCGCGCCCGGCCGCCGATCACGCCGAGCGGGGTGCCGACCTCGTGGGCGATCTCGGCGGCGAGCTGGCCGATGGTCGCGAGCTTCTCGGTGTGGTTCAGGCGCTGCTCGAGCGCGAGCTTGTCGGTGTTCTGCCGGCCGGTCTCGGCCCGGGACTCGCGCAGCGAGAAGGTCATCTCGTTGAACCGGGTCGCGATCCGCCCGATCTCGTCGTCGCGCTCGCTGAGGATGACGTGCGACAGGTCGCCCTTGGCGACGTCGTCGATGCCGCCCAGCAGCTTGGCGATCGGCCGGGTGACCAGGTTGCGGGCCAGCATGCCGGCAGCGACGGTCGTGAGCGCCACGACCATCGCGACCAGCGACAGCGCGCGCCACAGGTCGGTGCTCGCGCCATCGTCGAGCTGATCGATCGAGCCGGCGATCTCGACCATGCCGGTGATCTGCGCGCCCTCCTCGTCGGCGCCGTCGAGGCGCAGGGGCAGGGTCAGGATCAGCTCGCCGCCGCGGTCGTCGACGGGCAGCGGCCGCCCGAGCTCGAGCAGGCGGCGCAGGCGCTCGATCTGGTCGGGCGTGGTGCCCGCCGCGGCGTTGGCGCCGGCCAGGCCGCGGGGCAGCACGGTGATGCGCCAGCCGGTGCCGGGCTTGGTCAGGAGCCGCGACAGCGGCTCGGGCGCGCTGCGCAGGATGCCGGGCCCGGCGACCTCGAGGCTGGCGCGCACCGCCTGACCGACGGCGCGGGCCTCGCCCTCGAGCGACTCGCGGCGCGCGCTCGAGCGCGAGCGCAGGTCGACGAACGCGAACGTGCCGGTGGCGAACGCCGCGACCACGGCCGTGGCGACGGTGATGCGGGTCGCGACCTTCACGGCGGCAATCTACCGCGAGCGGGTCGGCGGGCACCACCGCACGCCGACGAGTCCGCTGGCATCGCGCGCCGGCGAGCTACCCGCGGTGTCAGCGCGCACCGGCGAGCTACCCGCGGTGTCAGCGCGCGTGCGGCGCGGGCGCCGCGGTCAGTGCGTCGTCGTGCTGGGCGGCACGGTGGTGACGACCGGCGTCCCGGTGCCCGGCGTCGCCTTGCCGTTGCCATTCCCGTTGCCGTTGCCGTTGCCGTTCGCGCGCGCCACCGGCGCCACCGTCGGCGCCGAGCCCGTCGCGGCCACCGGCGCGGGCGTCGCCGGCCGCGGGCCATCGACGGCGAGCTTCGCCATCCGCTTGGCGGCCTTCTCGGCCTTCTCGGCCGCCTTCTCGGCCTTCTCCGCCGCCTTCTCCATCTTCGCCGCGGCCTCGGCCGCCGCGTTCTTGCCGGCCGAGCCCTCGAGCTCGCGCTCCGCCCGGCGCTTCTCGCGCATGCGGCGCAGGCCGCCGACCATGATCTCGGCGATGAGCTGGTCGTAGTCCATGCCGACCGCCTTGGCGATCAGCACGAGGTCGGAGTAGTCCGGCGTCAGGCCGGGCAGCGGGTTGACCTCGAGGACGTAGATCCGGCCCTCCGCGTCCATCCGCAGATCGACGCGCGCGACGTCGCGGCAGTCGACCGCCCAGAACGTGGCGCGGGCGACCTTTTCGACCGCCTTCAGCTCGGCCTCGGTCAGCTTCGCGGGGCACTCGTAGTAGACGTGCTGCTCCCACTCCTGCTTGACACCGTAGTCGTAGACCGGGCGCTCGACCTCGGTGTTCTTGAACCGGATCTCCATCGGCGGCAGCACCCGCGGGCGCTTGTCGCCGAGCAGGCCGACGGTGAACTCGCGGCCCGAGATGTACTCCTCGACCAGCGCCGGCTGGCGGTAGCGCTCGACGCACAGCCGCACCGCGGCGCGCATCTCCTCCTCGGTGTCGACCACGCTGGTCGAGCCGATGCCCTTCGACGAGCCCTCGGCGTTGGGCTTGACGATCAGCGGGAAGCGCATGTCCGGCGACAGCCGCTCGCGCGCGGTCTCCATCAGCTGGAAGCGCGGCGTGAGGATGTCGTGCTGCGACAGCACCTTCTTGCAGAGCGCCTTGTCGAGGGCGATCGCGAGGGTGGCCGAGTCCGAGCCGGTGTACGGGATGCCGAGCAGCTCGCAGAGCGCCGGCACCTGGGCCTCGCGGTTGCGGCCCTCGACGCCTTCCGCGATGTTGAAGATCAGGTCGACGTCGGCTTCCGCGAGCACCCGCGGCAGGTCGGGCGTGGCCTCGAGGTGCACGACGATGTGGCCCTGCCGGGCCAGCGCGTTGGCGATCGAGATGATCGTCTCCGGCGGATCCCACTCGGCCTGCTCGTCGCCGTCCTTGTTGCGCTTCACGTTGTACGTGAAGCCGACGCGGATCGGCTGCTGCCGGCCCGGGCGGCGGGTGACGCCGAGCTGGCTGGCGGTCGCGAGGCCCGAGCGGAGCGCGGCGGCGTTGAGGATCGCCGCGACCGTCGCGTTGTAGGTGAGGCCGATCTGGCTCGACGCCACGAACAAGGACGAGTTCGGCGCCAGCGACGGCAGCGCGTTGGCCTCGAGCAGGTAGATCCGGCCGTCCGGCGCGACGCGGAAGTCGAGGCGGCAGACATCGCGCACGCCGAGCGTGCGCACGCACTCCGCCGCGATCTGGCGCAGGCGCGCCGCGACATCGCGTGGGATGTTCGCGGGGCAGCGGAACTGGACCTTCTGCGGCTCCACGTTCTTGAGCCGGTAGTCGTAGATATTGAACGGCCGCTCCGCCGACGGCTCGAGGATGAGCTCGACCGGGGTCAGGAGGCCGTCGTCGTGGCCGACGCCATCGATGTAGCCGACCGAGACGTCGACGCCGTCGATGTACTCCTCGACCAGCACGCCATCGGGGTAGGCGCGCAGCGCCGCACGGAGCGCCGCGACCAGGTCGCGCGGCTCCTTCACCACCGAGCCCACGCCCGGGGTGCTCGGCGCGCCCGAGGCCGGCGCGTAGATGCCCTTCGATGAGCCCTCGTAGTTCGGCTTGACGATGACCGGGAACGCCAGGCCGGAGCCGCGCTCGACCACCTGCTCGAACGTCCGCGGCGTCACCAGGCACGCGCGCGGCGTGTCGACGCCGGCCTTCTGCGCGACCAGCTTGGTCAGCCACTTGTCGAGGGTGATCGCGTTGGTGTACGCGTCCGACCCCGTGTACGGGATCGTCATCTCGTCGAAGAGGGCGGGGTAGAGCGCCTCGCGCAGCCGACCGCTCGTGCCCTCGGCGGTGTTGAAGATGATGTCGGGATCGATGGCCTCGAGACGCTCGAGGAGGTTCGATGCCGGACCCGACACCTCGACCTTCTCGACTTCGTGGCCAGCGGTTTCCAGGGCCGCGGCGATCGCGCTGATCGTCTCCGCGCTATCGAACTCGGCCTCCTTCTCGCTGTCTCGAAGGTCAGTGAGGCGGAGGTTGTGCGTGAAGGCGATCTTCATGACGTGATGGTCGTTCTAACAAAGCGGGGTGACACGACCCAAGTCAAGTGAAACCGCGGACGGACAAACCCGGCGCGATTCGATCACCGCGCGCGAGCCTCCGGAGGCGATCGCGCGCGACGACGATCGGGCGAAACCGTCACGGCAGTCGTGATAGACGATCGACATGCCCGGCGACACGTTCGACATTCGCACGACCACCCGCTCGGAGCTCATCGACGTCACCCCGCTGGTGCGCGCGGCGGTCCGCAAGAGCGGCGTGCAGAACGGCATCGCCTGCGTGTTCTGCCCGCACACCACCGCGGGGCTCACGATCCAGGAGAACAGCGACCCGCGGGTGCGCACGGACCTGTCCGAGCACCTCGCGAAGCTGGTGCCGCACGATGGCCCGTACATCAACGCGGACAACAACTCCGACGCGCACATCAAGAGCAGCATGGTCGGCGCGTCGCTGACGATCGTCATCGAGGGCGGCAAGCCGGTGCTCGGCACCTGGCAGGCGGTCTACTTCTGCGAGTTCGATGGTCCTCGCAACCGGCTCCTCAAGGTGATGGTCGTCCCGGGGTAGGGGCGCGCGACCCGCTGGCGGGTCTGGTGGGTCCGCCTGCGGCTCTCTAGACCCGCGGAACCATGCGCGCACCGCCGGGAAGTGAACCGCACCGGCCCGTCATGCGTCAGAATGAGCATATGCGCTACCGCCCCGGGTTCGTCGCTTGCCTCGCCGGTCTCGCCCTCGCCCTCGGGGGCTGCGGCGCGCGCGCGGCGCGGCCGACCGCGCCCACGCCAGTCGCCTCGACCGGGCCCGATCCTGCGACCGACCTCTCGCACGCGCCGCACGACGCGGGCGGCGGCGGCGTGCCCGCGCGCCACCCCGGCACCGGCGCGGTCGAGGACCTCGGCACGATCCGGTTCGATGTCGTCGGCCGCACCGGCAGCGGCGATCCGGATGTCGTCGCGGTCGTGCCCGCGCAGATCCTCGCCGACGGCAACCAGCTCCTCACCGACGGCAAGCAGGAGGCGGCGCTCGCGCAGTTCCGCCGGCTGGTCGCCGAGTTCTCCGACTCGAAGCTCGCGCCGGTCGCGATGTTCAACATCGCGCTGGTCTACGAGCACCGCGGCGAGATCGAGCAGGCGATCACCGAGTACCGCGATCTGGTCAAGGCGTACCCGACCGGCCGCGACTCGCTCGACGCCCACCTGCGCGCCGCGGCGCTGGTCGCCGATCGCGCCGACTGGCCGCGCGCGGTGACGATCCTCGACGAGATCCTCGCGCGCACCGACCTGACCCACGCGGACCAGATCGAGGCGCTCGCGCGCAAGGGCTACGTCCAGCTCGAGCGCGGCGACCTGCCCGCCGCCGAGGAGACGCTCACGAGCGCGGTCGCGGTGTGGAAGCGCGCGACGCGGATCGCCGATCCGTACTTCATCGCGATGGCGCACTACTACCTCGGCGAGCTCGCGCACCGCCGGTTCCTCGCGGTGCAGCTGCACCTGCCGGACGAGCAGCTCAAGCGCGACATCCAGGCCAAGGAGGCGCTGGCGGTGGCGGCCTACGACCGCTGGAAGGAGGCGCTGGAGGGACTCGTCGGTCCACGCGCCGTTCCCGCAGGCGGTCGACCCGCGCGCCAAGGACGTCTACCTCGCCGAGGTCCACGCGCTGGTCCGCCCCGATCTCGACAAGGCGCTCGAGGGCCACCAGATGAACGTCGGCCTGGCCGATGCGTACGGCGTCGCCACGACGTGGAGCGAGGCCTCGAAGAAGCGCGCGACCGAGATCGTGCAGGTCATCCAGCGCGAGGCGACCTCGCTCGCGACCCGGCCGGCCGCGAACTGAGCGCGGGCCGCGGGCCTCGCCTTGCAGGTCGAACCGCCGCGAAATCGTTAGGGCAGGGGATTCCGGCGGCCGCTACCGCCCGGACCAGCTCCGCGGCGATCTCCGGGAGGATGCAACCCCCCCGGAGATCTGCGCTTTTCGCCGTTGACTTCGCAAAAGCGGTCGCCTATACACACTCACCCGTCGCGCAAGGCGCTCGGGGACGCGACAAAAGCCATGTGATATCGCTGGCGTAGCTCAACCGGTAGAGCACCTGACTTGTAATCAGGAGGTCGCGGGTTCGAGTCCCACCGCCAGCTCAAGAACGAATGAGGTCTGCGCCAGTTCAGTGACAGCCACACATATGGAGGGGTTCCCGAGTGGCCAAAGGGAGCAGACTGTAAATCTGCCGGCTCCACGCCTTCGAAGGTTCGAATCCTTCCCCCTCCACTGCTTGGACTCGACGTCCACGAACGCCGGGTTGCGGGTGTAGCTCAGTTGGTAGAGCTCCAGCCTTCCAAGCTGGTTGTCGTGGGTTCGAGTCCCATCGCCCGCTCCGAAAATTAGATCCGCCCACGTAGCACAGTGGCAGTGCACTTCCTTGGTAAGGAAGGGGTCGGGAGTTCAATTCTCCCCGTGGGCTCCAGCTCTTCACTCGCAACGCAAACCCATCGTCAGCCTCGTAGCTCGGGGGAGAATTCGAAATGTCGAAGGAAAAGTTCGTCCGCAACAAGCCGCACGTGAACATCGGGACGATCGGTCACGTGGACCACGGCAAGACGACCCTCACCGCAGCCATCACGAAGGTCCAGTCGACGAAGGGCTTCGCGAAGTTCACGGCGTTCGACCAGATCGACAAGGCGCCCGAAGAGAAGGCTCGCGGCATCACGATCGCGACCGCTCACGTCGAGTACGAATCGGACAAGCGCCACTACGCGCACGTCGACTGCCCCGGGCACGCCGACTACATCAAGAACATGATCACCGGCGCCGCCCAGATGGACGGCGGCATCCTGGTGGTCTCGGCGCCGGACGGCCCGATGCCGCAGACGCGCGAGCACGTGCTGCTCGGCCGTCAGGTGAACGTCCCGTCGATCCTCGTCTACCTGAACAAGTGCGACATGATCGCCAAGGG
>JAIOQA010000149.1 GCA_021413675.1 Deltaproteobacteria bacterium
GAGGCGCACGTCGTCGAGCGCCACCGCGATCGCTGGCAGGACGATCAGCGCCGCGCGCGCGATCGCAAGACCGAAGACTGACCCGGAGGCACGCATGGGACTGCTCGATCTGCTCGACGTGATCGACATCGTGACCGACAACACCGAGGCCGGGCACGAGCGCCGCCAGAACCGGCGCATCGAGGAGGCGCGCGCCGAGGCCCGGGCCGCGCGGGCCAGCGCCGCCCGCACCGAGCGGCTCAACGACCTCCGCGCCGAGACCTCGCTCGAGCGGCTGCGCGCGATCATCGAGCGGCAGGATCGCGAGCTGACCGAGCTGTCGGTCGCGGTCGCGGTGCTGGTCGAGGTGCTGCGCGACAACCACGGCCTCGATCAGACGGTGTATCGCTACCGCGTCGAGGGCGAGCTCGCGGCGCTCGCCGATGGCGAGTCGACCGTCGAGGCGACGGCGCTCGATCGAGCACCCGCCGCCGCCACCGTCGAGACCGAGGTCTGCCGGAACTGCCAGGGCGAGTTCCCGCGCGCCCAGACCGTGGTCACCGCGCGCGGCACGTACTGCGATCGCTGCCACCTCGCGACCACGTTCTGATCGCGCCCCGCCCGCGCCAGCGTTGCAGCGCCGGCGCGCATCGCGCGTGGATCAGTCGAGATCTTCGGCGGCCTTGATGATCTCCGCGCGGAAGTCCTCGCGGATGTGGATCAGGCTCGGACCGCGCAGGAACGTGCGGCCGACCACGCTCGTGCCATCGCCGGTCGGCGTGTTGCCGGTGATCGTATCGCCGGTGCCGAAGGTCAGGACACACGCCTTGCCGGCCTTGCGGGCGCGCGCGCAGTCGCCGGCGGCGCGGTCGGCGGCGGTCGCCGTCGGCGACGAGGCCGCGCCGTTATCGGCCGAGGCGACGGCAGCGGTGGCGGCGACCAGGAAGATCGGGATCCAGAGGCGTCGGGTCATGAACGCTAGACACGGGCCCTGCCCGGCGGTTGCGCCCCCAACGGGGTTGATGAATCCGGAGCCCGCCCCCGAACGGGGTTGATGAATCCGGAGCCCGCGCACCCAACGGGGTTGATGAATCCGGAGCCCGCCCCCCAACGGGGTTGATGAATCCGGAGGCTCCGCCCAACGATCGCGAGGGCTTGGCCATGCGCGCCGATCGCCGTCCGGCCGGCGCCCGCGCTATGCTGCGCGCCATGCGTGCCCTCCTGGCCTCCGCGCTCGTCGCGACCGCGCTCGCCGCGTGCACCGCGCCGACCAGCAAGCAGTGCCGCGAGGTGTGCACCCGCCAGAACGAGTGCGAGGCCTCGGCGCTGACCGAGGCCTCGGGCGCCGCCGAGACCGGCTTCGACGAGAGCGAGTGCGTGGCCGCGTGCGCCGCGCTCGAGCGCGATCAGGCCACGGTCGCGCTGGTCGCCGCGCACGTCGACTGCGTGCACAAGGCGCAGACCTGCCCCGACGTCCTCGCCTGCCCGTAGCGCGCGATCACTTCGACGGCCACGCCGTACCGCGGCGCTCGATCACGTCGTTGGTCTCGCCGCCCTCGGTCGTGCCGTCCAGGTGCGCGAGCAGGTAGTCGAAGACGTCGACCTGCTTCACCTCGACCATCGCGCCGGCGTGCAGCGTCGGCACGTCGTAGGGCTCGTCGGTGAGCACGCCGCGCAGCACGCCGCCCTTCCAGGTGCGGACCTCGATCCACATGTACTCGTTGTTGCCGCTGGTGGTCTTGAACGGCGCCTTCACGATCAGCTTGTCGCCGTGCGCGCTCCGCTTCACGAACCCGGCCTCGAGCTTGGCGAGCGCGACCTTCGCGCGGGCGCTCGCGGCGAGCAACTCGGCGTCGTCGGCGCTGGCGCCCTTGATCTCGTCGGTGCGTCCGAAGAGCGCCGCGCTGGTCGCGGCCATCCGTTCGGAGTACGCGCCGGTGCCCGGGAAGTCGATCTGCCACAGCCGGTTGTGGGCGTCGCCCTCCTCGGGCGTGGACGGTCGCAACACGATGGTCGCCTTGCCCGTGGCCTTCTCGCCGTGATCCTCCTGCGCGCGCGCCCGCGCCGCCGCGTTCTTCAGCGCGCCGATGTCGAGGGCCAGCGTGCCGTCAGCCGCCGGCGTTCCGCCCTCCAGCAGGGTCTGCGCGACGACGTTGAGGAGCGTGTTGACCTGCACGCCGCCGCGGGTTGGCGCGTCCTCGATCACCAGGTCGGGCAGCGCCACCTGGCCGAGGCCGATCGTCACCGCGCGCACGCCCTCGCCGTCGTGGGCCTGGTACGCGTGGATCGTGGAGACCATGCTCACGTCGATCGGATCGCTCGCGAGTGCCAGACCGCGATCGCGCCAGGCCTCCGCGCCGTAGACCAGCCGCTGGTCATCGGACCACACGACGCCGCCGGTCTTCGCGGCGAGGTCGGCCGCGAGGCGATGCGCGAGCCGCAGCCCGGCGACCGCGTCCGCCCCGGTCGACGCGATGCCGAAGCCGGCGACGTGCTGGCTGTTCGGCACGGCGACGACCTCGGCCGGTGACAGCCCACGCGCGAAGTACTTGAGGTTGTCGGCGGTCGGTGGCGCGAACTCCGCGATCGGCGGCTCGAGGAACATGATCGCGGGGCGCGGGCCGTCATCGAGCGATGTCGTGACGAGATGCAGCCCGGGCTGGGCCTTCACCAGCGCGTCGAACGCCGCGCGCGGCGGCGAGGTCGGCTGCGGCAGGTAGTAGACCGCGAGCAGGCTCTCGGCGGCGTCACCGCGCACCGGCCCGAGCCCGACCACTGCGGCCTTGGGCTCGGCAGCGTCGGTCACCGCGCTGCTCGGCGCCACCGCGTGCGCCGCGCCCTCCGGCTCTTTGCGCGCACACGCCGCGAGCCCGCCGACCATCAGAACCACTCGCATCGCGCGCATCACCATCGCGCCGACACTACCGCGATCTGGGTCGCACTCGACCCAGCACGGAACGCGAGTGGGTCCGCACAGGCCCGCGTCGGCACGCCAAGTACCGATCGCGCCGCGCGTCCGCGCTGGCGCGCCGGTTGCTGAACGGGTTCGCCATGAAGTCCTCGGTGATCGCGCTCTCGCTCTCGTCCCTCGTCGTCTCCGCGTGCGGCATGAAGCTGCCCGGCGGCGTCACGCTGCCCGGCGGATCGTCGTCGCAGCCCGCCACCACTGCCGCGCCGAAGGCCGCGGCCCCCGACGCGCCGCCGTCGCAGCCGGTCGGCGATCTCGCGCCGTACTACGCGAGCCTCGAGGTCGGCGCGCTCTATCACCTGCTCAACGACGAGCCCCGCGATCACATCTACGATCAGGCCAAGGCCGCGGTCGGGCGCGATCCCCTGTGGCAGGCCGCCAACCCCGACCCGGCGTGGATCCTGGCCTGGCGCCAGAGCAGCTGGGCCGACGCCAGCGAGAACGCCGAGGCGATGATCCAGGCCGCGTTCAACCGCGCGTGGCAGACCCGCTGCGTCGCCGAGGCCGCCGCGACCCGCAAGGCCCAGCTCGCGCTCGCGGCCAAGCACGCGCCGGAGCTCGCCCGCGTCGACGGGCTCGCGAACTACTACGAGCGCATGGCGGGCTACGCCGCGCTCGCGACCGCGTTCGAGGCCGACGCGACCGCGGCCGGGCTCGCGATGCCGAAGGATCCGTCGGGGCCGGTCGGCTTTCGCGTGACCATCCTCGCCCACGCGATCGCCTTCCATCAGCAGTCGCGCCACGCGTGGGCGGCGTTCCCGTGGGACCGGTTTCCGACGGCGGAGCTGCAGCGCGACGACGTCGGCGCGCGCGAGCTGACCGACGACGCGAGCTTCGAGCGCGCGCGCTACTGCGCGACCGTCGCCAGCCGCGGCGGGCTCACGACCACGCCGTTCACCAGCATCTGGTCCGAGGGCCACGCGTCGCGCAAGTCCGTGGCCTGGCCGACCGTCACCGGCGACGAGGCCGCCAACCAGAAGCGCGCCGCACAGCTGGTCGCGGCGGCCCACGAGACGCTCGTGGCGAGGCCCGCGCTGCGCGTCGAGGCGATCGAGAAGCTCTACGCCGCGTCGTCGCCGCCCGAGGAGCCCAAGCTCGCGCGCTTCCGCGACTTCAAGATCGTCGCGATCAAGGGCGCGATCGCGAAGCTCACGCGGACCGACACCGAGGGCTACGACTACGCGTGCCGGACCACCAACCGTCTCGATCACTTCGATGACAACGGCCGCGCGGTCTACCAGCAGAGCTGCAAGCGCGGCGAGCGCGAGTATCGCCTCGACGCCGAGGTCAGCTTCGACGAGCTGCCGCCGGGCGTGACGTTCGCCGTGGGCGACGTGGTCTCGTTCGCCGCCGACATCACCGCGGACGCGAAGAAGCAGACCAAGGCGACCGCGGCGAAGGAGGCCCACGTGCGCACGATGACCCTGGCCGGCCGTCAGCTCGACGCGGTCACGCGCGGCAGCGCGAAGCTGAGCTGGTGATCGCGGTCCGTGCGCTCGCGCTCGCCGGGGCGCACCCGCACACGTGCCTCGCGTCGACGCCGCGCGCCGCGGGCGCAACTCGCCGGACTCGCAGGCGCGCCGCCGCGGCACAGGTCGTGCTGAGGCACCCAGCGCAACCCGCTGGAGAAACCATGATCCGCACAGCCTCGATTCGATCGATCTCGCACGTCCTCATCGCGCTCGCCGCGATCGCGGGCCCCGCCGCCGCCGACTCCGCGCGCCACTGCGAGACCAAGGCCGCCTGTACCAAGCAGGTCACCTGCAAGCCCGGCTACGGCCTGGTCGCGAGCGGTCACCGGTTCTACTGCAAGAAGGTGTCGACCACGCTGACCGACCAGCAGCCGCTGGTCTGCGCGAAGGGCACGCTCATGTCCGTCGACG
Source organism: Deltaproteobacteria bacterium (assembly GCA_021413675.1). Taxonomy (GTDB): domain Bacteria; phylum Myxococcota_A; class Polyangia; order Haliangiales; family Haliangiaceae; genus JAIOQA01. Next base: position 4,831 of record JAIOQA010000149.1, read on the forward strand.
GCGTCGACTACTGCGAGTGGGCCGAGGTCCGGACGCCGGACTGCGAGAAGCACGGCGGCTTCGACGACTGGGAGTGGCGCAAGAGCAAGAAGCAGTGCCGCCGCGTCGGCAACGACGGCCACGAGCACTACGAGAGCGCCAACATCACGTGCTCGCCCCGGCTCACGTACAAGGCCAGCACCGGCAAGTGCGAGGGCGTGATCCGCGACTTCTGGGCGTTCCCCGAGGTGCTCGCGGCCTGTGAGAAGCAGCTGCCGGGCTCGGTCTACCTCCAGGACTTCGTGAGCGATGGCGATCGCTGCGCCAAGATCGAGGGCGAGACCGACTTCGCCGCGCCGACGCTGCAGTAGCCAGCGGACGAACCGCGGTGAGACAGCCGCCGCGGGCCGTGTCTTCTCGATAGCCGTTCGAGAAAGCGAGACACGATGCCCGCTGTCGACATCTCCCCCAGGACCCCGATCCTCCCGCCCGTCACCCGGCCCGCCGACGGGCCGACCGCCGACGAGGAGTACGCGGCGAACCTCAACCGGCCGCTCGACATCCTCGGCCAGTCCGGACTGACCAAGCAGGTCCACGGGGTCGAGGAGCAGCAGGCGATGGCCAACGCGGTCAGCGCGCAGCACGCGCACCAGCTCGTGCTGCAGCGCGCCTACGCAGGCGCGGAGGCCGAGCGGCAGATGCCGGCGCGCATGCCGGCTTCGGCGCGCGGCCTGATCGCGCACCAGCTCCACGGCCGCGAACCTGCGATCCCGATGGCCGAGACCCCGGCCGCCGGGCTGGGTAGCGGTCTGCTCGGCATGCTCGGGATCGGCGCCGGCCTCGCGAACATGTGGAAGGGCTCCGAGGAGCTCGGCCGCGGCGAGGGCGTCAAGGGCACCGGCGACATCGTCAACGGCGCGACCGGGCTGGTGCAGGGCGGCACCGGCGCGCTGATGCCGTTCCTCCAGGCCGGCGGCACGGCGGCGAAGGTGGTCGGCGATGTCGGCGCGGGCGCGGGCCTGGTCAGCGGCCTGACGCAGTCGCTGGTCTCGGTCCTCGACATGGACGAGCACGGCGTGACCGGCGACAACGCGGTCGGGCTCGGCACCGGCGGCATGAACACGCTCGGCGGTGCCGCGGCGCTCGCGGGCAACGCGCCGCTCGCGATGATCGGCTCGGCCGGCGCGCTGGGCCTGACGATCGGCTCCGCGATCAACGATCTGACCGAGAACAGCTCGAAGGACAACTTCAAGGACGAGCACTGCCGTCAGCGGACCGCCCAGACGGCGGCCATCGACTTCGGCCTGTCCGAGGAGGAGAAGTACCGGCAGGCCGGCTTCTCCGGCACGACCGCGAATGTCCTGGGCAGCATGGCCTCGGTCGGGCGCGGCGCGGCCAACGTGGTCAGCAACGCGGCGCTGAACGCCTGGCACGCCCTCGGCCACTGGGCGCAGTGATCCGGGCCCGCAGGCGAGGCCGATCCGGGGATCGCCGCCCCACGATCAGCCCCACCACACCGCCTCGACCGCGCGCGATCGGGCCCCGCGCGCGGTGGATTCGCGCAGCCTTCGCGCGACACCCCCGGTGATCGCAAATCGTGCGTCGCGGCGCGCTGGCGCGCGGGCTGCAATGTCCGCCAGGTGCCGGGCAACTCGACCCACGACACGACGGAGGCCCCATGCCGTACAGGCTCATCACCTGCCCCGAGACCGCGCACCTCGAGATGATCAAGGAAGACCCGCACCCGCTCGGGCTCCTGATCCTGTCGTGCACACGGTTCCGGCCGGCATGCAACGTCCAGTGTCCGCGGACCTGCGCGGCCCGGCTCGACCGCCGCGCCCAGCTCGACAGCGATCCGACGTACGACGACGACCCCGGCGAGGTCCGCACCCAGATCGACATCTCGACCGAGCTCGAGATCGATCGCGTGCGCGAGATCTCGTGCGCGATCGACGCGGCGCTCGACGACGAGACGCCGTGCGAGCGACCGTTCGCGATCGCCGGCTGACGGCCCCGTGCGACCGCGGGGTCAGTCCTTGCGGGTCTGCGGATCGAGCGCGTCGCGCAGGCCGTCGCCGAAGAAGTTGAGCGCGAAGATCGTGAGGCCCATCGCCACGCCCGGCCCGTAGAGCAGCCACGGGTACGCGATGATCTGCGAGCTGCCCTCGGTGACCAGCGTGCCCCACGACGCCAGCGGCGCCTGCACGCCGACGCCGAGGTACGACAGCACCGCCTCGTACAGCATCACGCTCGGCAACGACAGGGTCGCGTAGACCACGACCACGCCCAGCGTGTTGGGCACGATGTGGCGGAACAGGATCCGCGACGGCTTTGCGCCCAGCGCGCGCGCCGCCTCGACGAACTCGCGGTGGCGCAGGCTCATGACCTGGCCGCGCACCAGCCGCGCCATCGTCAGCCACGAGATCGAGCCGATCAGCGCGAACAGCCAGAAGATGCTCTTCAGCGCGAACACCGACATCACGACGATCACGAAGACCAGCGTCGGGAAGCCGTAGAGGACATCCACGATCCGCATCATCACGTAGTCGACACGCCCGCCGACGTACGCCGCGATCGCGCCCCAGCTGACGCCGATTACCAGGGCGATCGCGGTCGCGGTCGCGGCCACGCCCAGCGCGATCCGGCCGCCGACCAGGATGCGCACGAGCATGTCGCGGCCGAGCGTGTCGGTGCCGAGCCAGTGCGCCGCCGACGGCGGGGTCACGCCCAGCTCGGGATCGATCGAGGTCGCGTCGACGCCGAACCAGCCGGCGATCATCGGCCCGAACATGCACGCGAGGATCACGAACACGCTCACGCCGCCGCAGATCACCGCCATGCGGTTCTTGCGCAGGCGGCGCCAGGCGTCGCCGGCGAGCGAGCGGCTGGCCGCGGTCGCGGTCGCGGTCGGCGCGCTCATCGGCCGCTCCGGATGCGCGGGTCGAGGAGCCCGTGCACGACATCGACCACGATGTTGAGCATCACCAGGAACGCCACGTAGAACACCAGCACGCCCGACAGCACCGGGTAGTCGCGGTTGACGATCGCCTCGACGAAGAACCCGCCGAGGCCGGGCACGCCGAACAGCTTCTCGATCACGAACGAGCCGCTGATGAGGGTCGCGGTCGCGGGCCCGAGATAGGTGACCACGGGCACCACGCCGAGGCGCAGCGCGTGCTTCCACACCACCGCGCGCTCGGTCAGGCCCTTGGCGCGCGCGGTCCGCACGAAGTCCTGGCCGAGCACCTCGAGCATCGAGCCGCGCGCGAGCCGCGCGATCGTGCCCAGGTAGATGAGCCCGAGGCACATCGCCGGCAGCACGTACGACGCCGGGCCCTCGATGCGCGCCGGCGGCAACCAGCCCAGCCCGAACGCGAAGATGCCGACCAGGATCGGGCCGAGCACGATCGACGGGATCGAGATGCCGAGGAGCGCCATGCTCATCAGCGCGTAGTCGACGCCGGTGTTGCGCCGCCACGCCGCGATCACCCCCATGCCGACGCCGAGGCCGACCGCGACCAGCAGCGCCATCAGGCCGATCGTGAGGCTGTACGGGAAGTGGGTCGTGATGATCTCGCCGACCGACATCGGCCGCTTGAGCGAGTAGCCGAAGTCGCCGTGCGCGAGCCCGCCCATGTAGTCGGCGTACTGCGTGACCAGCGAGTCATCGAGGTGGTAGCGCGCCTCGATGTTGCGCTGGACCTGCGGCGCCAGCGCGCGCTCGGCGTCGAACGGACCGCCGGGCGCCGCGTGCAGCAGCAGGAACGAGAACGTGGCGACCGCGATGATGACGCCGACGCCACCGACCAGGCGGGACAGGATGAGGCGGAGCATCAGCGCGCCGCCTCCGAGGCTGTCGAGTAGCCCGCGTTCGGGCCCTCACCGCTGGTGCTGCGGCCGGGGTGCTGGGCCCAGTCGGGATCGAGCCAGGCGCGGTAGATCGGGAACTGATCGACGATGTTCAGGCCGAGGTCGCGGACGTACGGCTTGCGCAGGTGGTCCTGGACGTAGATGTAGATCGGGATCACCGGGGCGTCCTCGATCATCACCTTCTCGGCCTCCGCGAGCTTGGCGTTGCGCGCGCGGCGATCGGTCAGCTTCTTGGCCTCGGCGATGAGCGCGGCGTACTGCGGGCTGCAGTAGCGCCCGCGGTTGTTCGAGCCGCCGCACTTGAACAGCACCAGGTACTCCGACTCGGCGTTGGTCAGGCTCCCGATGTTGCCGAAGCGCGCCATGTCGTACTTGCCCTGGGTGGTGTCGGCGAGGAAGGTCTTCCACTCCTGGGCCTCGAGCGTGACGTCGAAGTCGAGGGTCTCCTTCCAGGACTGCTGCAGGTACTCGGCGATGATCTTGTGGGCCTCGGCGCCGCTGTTGTAGCGGTACGTGAGCGACTTCGGGAAGTCGGCGCCGAGCTCCTGCCTGGCGAGCGCCCACTCCGCGCGCGCCTTCTCGGGGTCGAAGTCGAGGCCGAGCGGCGGCACGTAGCAGACCTCGCCCGCGACCTCGATCAGCGCGACGCCCGGCTGATCGCGGGTGACGCCGCACAGCGTGAGCTCGGCCTCGGTGAGGTTCTTGATCGGCGTGCCGGGCGTGAACTGCGCCGTCGGGATCGGGCCGTGCAGCACACCCGCGAGCCGCTTGCGATCGACCGCGTAGGCCAGCGCGCGCCGCAGGTGGCGGTTCTTGAGCTTCTCGGTGTTGAGCCACGCGAAGTAGATGCCGTTGTAGGGCTTCACCGCGTAGTCGAGGTAGCGACGGCGCTCGCCGTTGAGGATCGGCCGGTACGAGGTCGGGACGTTGTTCGAGGCCGTCGCGTCGCAGCCGCCCGCGGCGTAGTAGTTGGCGTTCGCCGCCTGATCGTCCATCGAGAACACCGTGAGGCGGTCGAGCTTGACCAGCGACGGGTTCCAGAAGGTCTTCGAGCGCACCAGCTCGAGCCGATCCTTCTCGAGCCAGGCCTCGAGCGCCATCGGGCCCGACGTGATGATCGTGCCGACGTCGGTCCAGCGGCGCGGCGACCGCGATACCGCCTCGCGCGGGGTCGGGCGATACGGCCGGCTCGGCGTCGCGGCGATCAGGTACGGCGTGGGCTCGGCGGTCTCGACCACGAACGTCCAGCGGTCGGGGATGCGCATGCCCATCAACTCGGGCAGCATCAGCAGATCGGCGCCGCGCACGTGCACGGTCGGGCGCGTCACCGCGTCGTCGGCGGTCAGCGCCTCGAGCGAGGCCTCGATCCCGATCTGGTGGCGCTTGGGCAGCTCGCGCACCTCGTAGTCGACAAGGGCGCTGGGCACTTGATCGAGCTCGGCCATCGGCACCCAGCCGAACGCGCCATCGCCCTGATCGTAGAACACGTAGGCCCAGACCTGGCCGTCGGGCGAGGCCATCGACACCGGCCCGCCGGTCAGCTCGATGATCGTGACGTCGGCGCCCGCGGGCGCGGTGGCGTAGGCCGCGCCCGGCGCGGCGCCCAGATCGCGCAACGCCAGCGGCTTGCCGCCGCGGCGGACGTTGGCGTCGGGCGGCGTGGCGCCGTCCTTGGCCCACTGCTCGAGCGACTTGCCGGCCGCGCCGACGATCTCGACGTGCGCGCCGGCGGCCAGCCCGCCCTGCGCGCGCAGGAGCACGCGCCCGGTGTTGCCGTTGTAGGCCGCGGCGCCCTTGATGTACTCGAGGCCGTCGGCGTTGGGCGAGGCCGAGGATGGATGCAGGATGCGGATGAACTGGTACGCGAAGTCGTACGCGTCGATCGTCCGGCCGTTGGAGAACTTGCCCTCGTGGCGCAGGTGGAACGTGAACGTCCGGAGATCGGACGACACGTCCCAGCGCTCGGCGAGGCTGGGCTCGGGCATGCCGTTGAGCCCGTAGAGCGTGAGCCCATCGAACAGCGCGAAGATCACCGGCAGCGCGGTGGTCGACGTCGCCATCGCCGGGTCGACGTAGTCGGGCTCGCCCTGGTTGCAGAACCGGAGGTGGCGCGGCCGGTCGTGCACGTCGGGGATCGCCCCGAAGTAGTCGCCGGACGGCAGCCCGCAGCCGGCGAGCCAGAGCAGCGCGGCGACCCCAGCCAGCCTGCGGACCATGTCCCGCTGTAACACGTCGCCCGGCCCGCGGCCAAGGCGACGGCGGCCACGCCCCGATCAGCGCGACGGGTGGATCACGGGGCGGCGAGCTGGAAGATGCAGCCCAACCCCAACCTCCTGCTACAATTGCGGAGCAATGGGGCCGGGGCTGTGCGTGGGGCGACCTGCTGCTGGGGTCAGAGGTCGGCGCGGGTGGAAGCATCTCGACACCGCGCGAGGCGAACACGCCGCCAGCATTGGAATCGCCCCGCGCGCGTCCGTGCCGAGGCCGCCTCGCCCGACGGACTTCACCTTGGTCGGCGAGAGACAAGGGTTCAGCACGATGACCGCCCCGAGATCGGTCAAGTCCGCAGGCGACCGGGTGGAACGCGAGATGGACCCATGGGAACCGTGACACGCTCGTCCCGCGCCCTGATCATTGCTCGGCGATGGCGAGCAGTGGCAGCCATCGGCCTCTTGGCATACCTCGTCCTGCTAGTTGCCGGTCGCCTCCAACGCGAACGCGTCGAAGCAATAGCAGCGATCCCCGCGTGGTGGGCACTGCCGTTCGCGTCTGCAGCGGCGGCATTGATCGCGCATCTGTCCGCACGTCGTGTCTTGGCCGCGGCGGACTTGAGGCACCCACTCACCTATCCGCCGTACTGGATGGGAATTGCGCTCGGCATCGCTGGAGCACTGCTCTCGATCACGAATATCGAAGTAGTGAGCAGAGACTTCCACCTGACGTCAGATACCGAAGACAGTTTGACACTTGCAGGCCTCTGGATTATTGCCAGCACCGTTCTCGCCTTCGTCGCCGCGCTCTTTGCTTGGACGCAGCGCCATCCGTCGGTCCTGACCACTGAGCCGGGAAACTCGCGGCAGTCTAGCGGGCGCGAAAGGCTTGAGGCCTGGCTACGCGATGACACGGTCATCTCCGATCCAGCAGAGGACCTCTTCGGGCACGCAGCGATCGCCAGAAGAATGGCGACACGCATCGCCACAAACCCATCGCCTGCACAAGCGCTCGTCGGTCCGCTTGGTTCGGGAAAGTCGACAGTGCTAGCGCTCACACGAGCGCACCTTCTAAAGGCTCATTCGAGCGCGCACGTCTCGATCGTGGAAATTGGCCTTTGGCCCTATGATTCGTCACGCTCCGCCGTCGAGGGAATCCTAGGGGCGTTGGTGGAGGCGCTTTCGCAAGAGGTCAGCACAAACCAACTCGCAGGCCTGCCAGCTGCGTATGGCGCAGCTATCGCGAGAATGGGAGGTTTCTCCGATTGGATACCGCCGATCTTACACCCCTCAACAAACCCGTCCGATAGCTTGTTCGTGCTTGATGAAGTGGCGACCGCGATCGGACATCGCTTCGTGCTCTGGGTGGAGGATCTGGAACGATTCGCTGCAGGCAAAGCGAATGCACCAGTGTCCGAGTCAGAAATCGAGCGACTAGGCCCCATCAGAGCCTTGCTCTTCGGATTGGACCAACTGCGCTCAATCAGCGTTGTCACGTCAACCACCGATCTTCTTCACCGCTTCGACATCGAGAAGATCGCAAGATACGTCGAACGGATTCCAGAGATTCGATTCCGTGAGGCGCGACGAGTTGTGTCCGAGGTCCGCCAGCACTTACTCGACACGACGCGGGTCATCGACCCTTCTCGCCCCTTTGGGCGAGCTGCCTTGGGATGGGACACCGCCGATCCGGCGGACGGCCGAATGGAAGCAGCGCTAGTGGGCGACCGAATCGTCACCTTCGCGTCAGCCATCGCCGTCCTGGCCAACACCCCGCGAACATTAAAACAGGGGCTCCGACGTGTACGCGAAAGCTGGATTTTGCTCAGTGGCGAGATCGACCTAGACGAGCCTATTGCGCTCTCCATCATCCAGGCATCGTATCCGAGTGTGTTCGCACTCATCGATCAGCGCATTGGTACCTTTCGTCGAGTGAGTCGTCAGCCGGAGAATGCCCCCGCCCCAATGCAGGAATTCGGGAAAGCGCTGGACGACGTGGACATCCCAGGGCCTCAGAAGGCAGCGATCAAGCTAATCGTTGACGAGATTTTTGGGCCTGGGGCTTCCAGACGGCCCCAAGGGGTGGCCAACACTACGCCGGCTGACTACTGGCAGCGATTTCTTGCGCCGCGACGGCCTTTGCAAGGAGAAAGCGATCAAACAGTCCTCAAGATCCTAGCAAGTGGTCGTGACAGCGACATTGTCGAAGCACTGGTGACTCCCAGCCAAGCACCCGCGGTTGAGGCGTTTTGTTATGTGCTCGACAGGAGACGTACCGACCGCCTCATTCTAAGCCTAGCCGCGCGCGTGAAGACGTGGCCTCACGGCAGTTGGCACGAAGGGAATGCTCAGGGCGAACGATACGCTCCGGGGTTGACCCCACTGTGGAGGATACTGCGCCAAACAACGAGGGACGAGGCCAGTGAGAGCGCATTGCTCGCGACTGTAATTGAGGCGATGGAAGGAGTTGCCAAGGACAACTTGGCACTAATGTACGATCTTTCTTACTGGTTCGGCACCAGTACTCCCAAAGTGAGCGAGGTCTTCAATGACCGCGCGCACCGCTCTAGGATTAAGGCACGAGCCCGCGAACTCCTGGTAGAGCGATTTCAGGGACACCCCGAATCTCTCGCTGAGCAACTCAAGGACACCCCTCCTTTCTTCATCGCTTGGATCTGTTGGACGGTGGAGGCATTTCGGAGTGGTACCCCAGAAGGGGTACCGTTCCAAGGGTGGCATGCTTTCGCGCCAACCCTTGTAGCGGCTCTAACACATTCGCCGAACATCGTCGCTCCGCAACTCGCGGCTCTGGTCGTGATCCAAAAAGGCGGATATGGTGCCCAAGAGTGGCTCTTTCGCCCGGCACAGCACCGAACTCTATTCGGCGACTCGAAGGAGTTCGTCGCCGGCATGAGGGAGTACCGGGGCGACGATCCGCGGGTCCAAGCTGTCGTGGACGCCGACATCGTGAGCCCAGCAGACTTAGACATCGGTCCCACGCTCACGTACGCGAGACGATACGCAGACTAGCGGTGACAATCGTCGGAGTGCCATTCGCCCCGCGCCCGACGTCGCAGCAGTCACGGGGCGGCGAGCTGGAAGATGCAGCCGCCGCCGTTGGGGCAGGTGCGGACGAACGGGCTGACGTCGACGACGCGCAGGATCGAGCCATCGAAGCTGGGATCCAGGCCCTCGGTCAGGGTGTCGACGCCGGTCGGCAGCGTGACGATCAGGCGCGGCAGGTTCGGCACGCGGGCGCCGCTGGCGTCGACCGCCTCGACCACGGCCTCGAGGTTCAGCTCCTTGGCCAGGGGATCGCGGGTGATCTGCACGACCGCGCCGCGGCGGCGCTCGGTCGGCGCCGGTCCGCCGACGTCGCCGCCCGGTGCCTCGGCCGGCGGCGCGCCGCTCGGCTCGAGCTTGATGTCGACGCATCCGGGCTGCGCGCACGCCGTGAGCACCGCCGAGCCCCAGCGATCGATGCGCCCCTTGATGGTCTGGGCGGTGTCGGGCGCGCGCCGGACCAGCAGCACCTTCTCGCGATCCCAGTCGGCCCACACGCCGTAGTCGCGGAACGCGCCCAGGCCGATCGTCCCGTCGATCGACTGCTCTTCCCAGCGGCGGTCGTCGTACGGCAGAAGCGCCTCGCCGGCCGGTACGGTCAGCGCGCCGATCGTGATCGGGCCGGCGACGCCGGCGGCGTTGGTCACGCGGCGCGTGCCGAACTCGTCGATCGACGAGCCGGTCTGCGGCACCGCCGACAGCTGGGCCTCCTTCCACAGGCCCGGGCGGAGCTGGCTCTGGACCGCGCCGAGGTCGATGTGCATGTCGTAGTTGTGGCCGCCGATCGAGGCGGTGGTCAGACGGCGCGAGACCGGCAGGACGTCGCTCTCCATGCGCGCAGCGAGGTTGTCGTAGCCGATGGTGATCGCGCCCTGGGGCACGACGAAGCCCTTCTTGGTCGCGAGGTAGCCCATGCCGGCGTCGCGATCGAAGCCGAACACCAGCGAGTCGGCGATCACGTCGCGGCCGAGCACGCCGCGGATCTGCCGGCCGTTGAACGCGAACACGCCGACCTCGGTGGCGAAGACCTTGCGGTTGCGCACCGTGAGGTTGCCGAGGCGGAAGCTCTTCACCTCGGCCATGCGGGTCGGGTGACCGCGATCGGCCTCGTCGAGGTAGCGGCCCGCGTTCGAGGCGTAGAGATCGAGCTCGCCGACCAGGCCGGCGTCGACCGACGACAGCGGCGCGTCGGGATCGATCGCGAACAGGTAGGGTCCCTTGTCGTTGACGAACACCGCGGTCACCAGCACGCCGTCCTCGAGCGGGCCGACGAGCGGGAACGACCACGAGTCGCCCGACGAGAATCCGGGCGGCGCGCCGATCACACACGCCGACGCCGCCACCGAGATCGCGAGCGCGCCGAGCAGGCGCGCGAGACCATTGCTACGCATGGGCGAGCTGTATCGCAGGCGCGCGGCCCTCGCCAGTCGACGGCGACATCTCGCGCTCACACCGCCGCGACGCGATGTCCCACGGAGCGTCGCAGCACACGATTGCCGTGATCTGCGCGTCACGTCGGCGGTGCGCACGTCGCGCACGGCCAGGGCGCACGCGCTACTCGCGCACCAGGTGCCGAGGGCCCGGACGCGCGACTTCGCTACGCGAACAGCGCGACGAGGTCGAGCTCGAACCCGGGCAGGAGCGGCGTCGTCAGCCGCTCGCGCAGCTCCTCCGCTTCCACCAGCCCCGCCCCGCTCCACCGCTCGACCACGCCGACCGGATCGACGACCCAGTATTCCTGCACGCCCGCCGCCGCGTAGAGGAGGCGCTTGGTGACGCGGTCGTAGACCCGATCGCTCGACACGATCTCGATGCAGAGCTCCGGCACGCGATCGAGCGGCCCGACGTGATCCCGCGGGATCGCGTGATCGAGCAGGACGAACGCGTCCGGCTGCACGATCCGCCCCGGGGCGATCCGGACATCGGAAGGGCTCTGCCCGATCTCGATCGTGCGGGACTGCCGCTCGGCCCAGTTGGTCAGCTTCGTGGTCAGGCGCCTGAGCACCTTCTGGTGCCTGAATGAAGGACTCGGCGACACGATCACCTCCCCATCGACCAGCTCGATGCACTGGTTCGACTCGGGGAGGCGGAGGAACTCGGCCTCCGTCACGGCGTGCGCGCCGGTGACACCATGGTGTCTCCAGGCTAGCACGCAGGGCGACCGCGCTAGTGCTTGACGCCGTCGGCGCCGACTTCCCAGACCATGCCCGAGTACATCAGCTTCTCGAGATCGCCCGGGCCCTGCTTGGCCGTGGCCTCCGCGAGCTGCGCGTGGACCATCGACTCGTAGGTCGGCTTGGGGTTCGCGTACAGGATGCCGACCGGCACCGGGAACTCGGGCTGGTGGATGCTCGCGAGCAGGTGGGCGTACGCCGCCGAGCCCTTCTCGCGGTGCACGATCAGCTCGCTGACCGGCGTCTGGCCCGGGGCATCGCCCACGTCGACGATGTGCGGCTGCAGCTCGGCGTCGAGCTTGATGCCCTTGGTGCCGCCGGCGAACAGGAGCGGCTTGCCCTCGACCAGCACGATCTGGTGACCCGGGGCATCGTCCTTGACCGCGTCCCAGATGCCGTCGTTGAAGACCGGGCAGTTCTGCAGGTACTCGATGAAGACCGAGCCCTTGTGGTGATACGCGCGCTCGAGGATCGTCATCATCAGCTTCGCGTCGGTGTCGGCGACGCGCGCCACGAAGGTCGCGCCCGCGCCCAGCGCGATCGTCGCCGGGTTGATCGGGTAGTCGAGCGAGCCCGACGGCGTGGAGGCCGCGCGGGTGCCGACCGCGGACGTCGGCGAGTACTGGCCCTTGGTCAGCCCGTAGATCTGGTTGTTGAACAACATGATCTTCAGGTCGACGTTGCGGCGCAGCGCGTGCATCAGGTGGTTGCCGCCGATCGACAGGCCGTCGCCGTCGCCGGTGACGACCCAGACGTCGAGCTCGGGCCGCGTGATCTTCAGGCCCGACGCGATTGCCGGCGCGCGGCCGTGGATCGTGTGGAAGCCGTAGGTGTTCATGTAGGACGGGAAGCGGCTCGAGCAGCCGATCCCCGAGATGAACACCGTGGTCTCGCGCTTCACGCCGAGCGAGGCGAGCGAGCGCTGGACGGTCGACAGGATCGCGTAGTCACCGCAGCCGGGGCACCAGCGCACATCCTGATCGGACTCGAAGTCCTTCTTGCCGAGCTTGATCGGCTTCTTGGCAGGGTCACTCATGATGGACTCCAGCTCAGGCGCGGGCCTGAACGTGATCGGCGTGGGGGACGGTGGTGGCCGGGGTCTCGAGCAGCGCATCGACGGCGGCGATGAGCTCGCGCACCTTGAACGGCTGGCCCATGACCTTGTTGAACCCCTTCGCGTCGATGAGGTAGCGAGCGCGCACGACGTGCAGCAGCTGGCCCATGTTGAGCTCGGGCACCAGCACGTGCTTGAAGTTGCGGATCACCTTGTCGAGCGCGGGCTCGAGCGGCGACAGCCAGCGCAGGTGGTAGTGGCTGACCTTCTTGCCCTGCGCGCGCAGCGCCTCGGTGGCCTGGCGCAGGGACCCGTAGGTGCCGCCCCAGCCCAGCACGAGGACATCGCCCTCGGCCTCGCCGCGCATGTCCGGCTCACCGAACTCCTGCGCCACGCGCTCGACCTTCTCGGCGCGGAGCTTGGTCTGCTTCTCGTGGTTCTGCGGGTCGTACGAGATGTTGCCGGTCAGCGCGTCCTTCTCGATGCCGCCGATGCGGTGCTCGAGGCCGGGCGTGCCGGGCACGGCCCACTCGCGCGCCAGCGTGCGCGGATCGCGGGCGTAGACGAAGAAGTCCTTCGGGTCGGAGCGGTGCTCGACCGGGAACGGCTTGAGGCCGCGCACGTCCGGCACGGGCCAGGGCTCGGCGCCGTTGGCGATGTAGCCATCGGACAGGAGGAACACCGGCACCATGTACTCGACCGCGATCCGCATCGCCTCGATCGCGCAGTAGTAGCTGTCGCCCGGCGACTTGGCCGCGATCACCGGGCACGGCGCCTCGCCGTTGCGGCCGAAGATCGACTGGTTCAAGTCCGACTGCTCGGTCTTGGTCGGCAGGCCGGTCGAAGGACCGCCGCGCTGCACGTTGACGATCACCAGCGGCAGCTCGGTCATCACGCCGAGGCCGATGCCCTCGGTCTTGAGCGCGATGCCCGGGCCCGACGACGCCGTCACCGCGACCGCGCCGCCGTAGGCGCCGCCGAGCGCCGCGCCGATCGCGGCGATCTCGTCCTCGGCCTGGAACGTGATGCAGCCGAAGTTCTTGTACTTGGCGAGCGAGTGCAGGATCGACGACGCCGGCGTGATCGGATAGCCGCTGAAGAACAGCGGCTTGCCGGCCAGCTGCGCGCCGGTGAGCAGGCCGAGCGCGAGCGCCTCGTTGCCGGTGATGTTGCGGTACATGCCCGGCGCCCACTTGGCGGGCGGGACCTTGTACGTGGTCTGGAAGACCTCGGCGGTCTCGCCGTAGTGGTAGCCGGCCTTGAAGACCTTGACGTTCGCTTCGCCGAACTCCGGCTTCTTGGCGAACTGCTGGTAGATCCGGCGGATCTCGGACTCCGGCTCGCGGCCGTACATCCAGAACACCAGGCCGAGCGCGAAGAAGTTCTTGGCGCGGCCCTTCTCCTTGGTGGAGAGGTCGGTGCCATCGAGCGCAGCCACGGTCAGCTGCGAGATGTCCACCATGTGGACCTTGTACTTCTCGGCGAGCGCGGGATCCTCGAGCGGGTTCGTCGCGTAGCCGACCTTCTTGAGGTTGGCCTCGACGAACGTGCCGCTGTTGACGATCAAGGTGCCGCCATCGACGAGGTCGCGGAGGTTGGTCTTGAGCGCGGCCGGGTTCATCACGACGAGCACGTCGGGCGCGTCGCCCGGCGTGTAGATCTCGGTCGACGAGAAGTGGACCTGGAAGCCGGACACGCCGGCCACCGAGCCGGCAGGTGCGCGGATCTCCGCGGGGAAGTCGGGAAAGGTCGAGATGTCGTTGCCGGCCTCGGCCACCGACTTGGTGAACTCGGTGCCGGTGAGCTGCATGCCATCGCCGGAATCGCCGGCGAAACGGATCACGACCCGATCGAGCTCTTGTTCGTTCGCCATCGTACTTGCCTTCTTGACCGCGGGCCGCGGCCAGAGCGGGAAGCTACTAGCTGCCGCCGCGCAAGGGAAGCGCCGCAAGGGTGGTCGCGCGTCACATGACCCGGTCCAACCGGTGGCGTATCGTCGCGGTCAGGGCGCGGCGGGCGCGAGCGGCAGCGGCGGATCGTCGGGGCGCGCGCAGCGGAGCTTGCCGAGGAAGTCGATCACCCCGTCGGCGGCGTCGGCGCCGATCGCGAACGCGATCACCGCGTCGGCGCGGCCCGGGCAGGCCCACAGACCGAGCACGCCCGGCGTGGACTCACCACCGATGCTCATCCGGCCGACCTCGTAGAGGCGATCGCCGCGGGTCACGCTGTGGTCGCGCGTCCACGTCATCCCGGCGCTGCCGAACAGGGTCGGCAGCACCTTGGCCAGGCGGTCGCTGTCGATCCCGGTCGAGCTCGGGATCTGGTAGAAGCCGATCTGCATCGTCGCGTTCGCGATCATGAACAGGTCGCCGTCGGTCGCGACGCGCCAGCCGGCGAGGGTACCGGATCATCGACGCCGATCGGGACCGCGGTCGTGCCGATCGCGGCGTCCTCGGCGGCGATCGGATGGCAGTCGAAGCTCGCCAGCATGTGCTCGCGCACCTCGTCGACACCGCGCTCGGCGCCGACCGCGATCAGCACGCTGCGCTTGCCGCACGCGACGTCGACCATCGACAGGGTCATGGTCTCGATCTGCGAGTCGAGCCGGGTCGCGGGATGACCCGCGATGGTGAGGGTCTGCGGCGTGCCGGCGTGGAAGCTGGCGCCGCCGGGCAGCGCGGTGGCCATCGCCTTCATGAACATCGGCATCTCGTCGACGGTGGCGTTGGGGCCCGGCTGCCAGCCGACGACGAACAGGCGGCGCCCCGCCTGGCCCTGGGTCTGGCCCGCGCGGTACTCGACCTTCGGGTCGCCGTCGTAGGTCAGCGCGGTCGGCACCTCGAGCGAGAAGCCCGGGAACTCGACGACGTGGAAGGTGACCTTGTCGCCACAACCGGCGACCCCGAGGACGAGCGCGAGCAGGAGCGAGGAGCGCACGCCCGGGTGGTATCACCGATCGCGGGCAGCGCGATCACCATCCATCCATCCGGCGGCCACGACTGATGGCGGTCAGATCTCGCGCGGCTTGAGCGCGAAGAACTCGTCGGTGAGGCCGCACTCGGCGAACACCGCCTGCAGGTCCGAGCGGTGGCGCTTGTGGGGTTCGGGGCGGAGGCCGCCGCCGAACCAGCCCTTGGCGAGCTGCCAGGTCTGCTCGAGGGGCACGGCCACGCCGCGCGGCAGCCGGTGGCGCTCGGCCCACGCGTCGATCGCGTCGGGATCGTCGAACACCTGGATCGTGGCGCACGAGTAGCCCAGGCTCTCGACCCAGCGCGCCGCGGGCACCGCGAAGTGGATCCACAGCGGCCGGGCCGAGGTCGGGCCCGTCGGGCCGACCTCGATCGCGACCGGCGCGTCCTCGCCGCCGAGGGTCGCGGTGATCATGCCGGGCGCGCCGAGCAGCGCGCACACGCCGAGCGCGCACCAGGCGCAGCCGGCCCAGTAGCGCGCGCCGTCGCAATGCACGCGGAACAGGGTCGGCGTCGCCGAGAACGGCGGCGCCGTCCAGACATCGAGGGTGCCCGGGCGCAGGATGATCGAGCCCTGCAGCTCGAGCCGCTTGAGGGCGTCGAAGACCTCGTCGCGGGTCATCTCGACCCGGGTCGCGAGCTCGTCGATGCGGGGCGGCGCGCCCCCTGATTCGACGAACGCGAGGTTTACAGCGGCGCGGACGCGAGAATCGTGGGGACCGAGGGCCATGGCCAGAGCGTACCGCCGGACGGCCGGGACCACATCGTTTCGCGACATCGGGATGACGGCGGTGTGTGGTCGCGGTGCGGTTCCGGATCCGGTCCGGCGCGCTTCGCCGGACCCGAGGCTTGCGCCGCAGCGGCGCGCCCGGGTATGAGTATTGCCGCGCGCGCGTGTAGCTCAGTTGGATAGAGCGTTGGCCTCCGGAGCCAAAGGTCGCAGGTTCGACTCCTGCCACGCGCACCTCGACCCGGCCCGTTTCGTCGGACGCTGACGGCTTGCCCAGGACCCTCGGAGAGATCGCCCTCGACGCCGGCCTGGTCAGCAAGGCCGATGCGGCGCGCGCAGGCCGCATCGCCGAGGAGCGCCGCGATCCGCTGATCGTCGTGCTCGTGCGCGAGCTCGGCGTCGACGAGGTCGCGCTGGTCGCGGCGGTCCGCCGCCACACCCGCACGCCGATCGCCGACCCGGCGTCAGTCCGGCCCGATGGCGAGGCGCTGCGCGTGCTGCCCGCGGACCTGTGCCGTCGGCTGCGGGTGCTGCCGCTCGCGGTGTCGGCCGATGGCATCGGCGGCCAGGTGCTGCGCCTCGCGATGGCCGATCCGACCGACACCTCCGCGATCGCCGAGGTCGAGGACCTGTGCGGCCACGAGCTGCAGCTGTCGATCTTGCCGCTGTCGGCGATCGAGGAGCTGACCGAGAACGGCTACCGCGACGTCACCAGCGCGATCCCCCGGATCCGGCGGCGGTTCGGCGAGGGGTTGATGCCGACCACGGCGCTGCACGCGCGCGGCGGGCTCGACGAGACCACCGAGGTGCCCGCGACCGCGCCGTTCCACGCGATCGTCGACGAGGCCGACGTCGGGCTGCGCCACCGCGCGCTGGTCCAGGTGCTGATCGCCAAGGGCCTCATCACCGAGGACGAGTACGAGGATGCGGTGCGCGAGCTCCTGCGCCGCCGCGACGAGGACCTGTGACCGGGCGTGCGCCTGGCCACGGTGAGCGGCAGATCGGCGCGGGCGCAAGCCAGGCGGGCACGGGGTGGACGGGTGCGGTATCCTGCGGGAGCCGTCCGGTCCTCGAGACTCCATGCCCGCTCCTGACATGACCGCCGCCACCGTCACCTGCGGTGCGTGCCGTCGCGAGTTCGCGACGACCGCGCTGTTCTGCCCCAACTGCGGCACGCCCAAGGTCGCCGGGGCGGGCACCGACGCGCTGCTCGGCAAGCTGCTCGGCGATCGGTTCCTCGTGCAGGAGCGCATCGGCCAGGGCGGCTCGGGCACGATCTACCGCGCCGAGCACGTGACCCTGCGCCGCAAGGTCGCGATCAAGGTCCTGCACCACGAGCTGTCGCGCGACGACCTCGCGATCGAGCGCTTCCGGCGCGAGGCGACGATGGTCGCCGAGATCGACAACGACCACATCGTCGAGATCCACGACTTCGGGCGCACGCCCGACGGCCGGCTGTACCTCGCGATGGAGCTGCTCGAGGGCGAGACCCTCGACGAGGTCCTCGCCAAGGACGGCAAGCTGCCGGTCGATCGGGTCGCCGACATCCTGATCCAGGTCGGCGAGGCGCTGATCGAGGCCCACGCGATCGGCTACGTGCACCGCGATCTGCGGCCGCGCAACGTCTACCTCGCGGTCCGTCGCGGCCGCGCGAACTTCGTCAAGCTGCTCGATTTCGGGCTCGCGAAGATCGTCGAGAACGAGGCCGGCGCGGCCTCGACCTCGCTGGGCATGACCTTCGGCGATCCGCGCTACATGTCGCCCGAGCAGGCGCGCGGCGATCGGATCGATCGACGCGCCGACATCTACCAGCTGGGCTGCGTCGCGTACGAGATGCTGACCGGCGCGCCGCCGTTCGTGGGCGCGAAGGTGTTCGACGTGCTGTCGCGGCACGTGAGCGAGGCGGCGCGGCCGATCGCCGAGGTGCGGCCCGAGACGCCGCCGTGGCTCGCCGCGGTGATCATGCGCGCGCTGGCCAAGCGGCCGGAGGACCGGTTCGCGACGGTGTCGCGCATGGTCGAGGCGCTGCGGCAGGGCAGCGCCACCGGCGCGGTGATGGCGGACGCGGTCGCGCGCACGCGCGAGGCCGAGCTGCCGGCGTCGGTGTCGCGCGTGATGGAGAAGCTGCAGATCGAGCGCGCCGCGATCGAGGACGACGATGATGCGGCGGACGTGCCGGTGGTCGCGGCGCCGGTGGTCGCGCCGGTGGCCCCGGTCGCGCCGGTGGTCGACGAGGATCTGCGCAAGACCACGCCGCACGCGCCCGCGAAGCCGGCGCCGGTCGAAGCGCCGGTCGAGAAGCCGAGCGGCGGCGTGGCGCGTGGCAAGGCGCGGCCCAACGACTCCGCCGGCATCTCGCAGGTCTGGTTCCAGGACGGCGAGCAGCTCGACGGCGGCGCGGCGCTCGACGACAGCCAGGCGGTCAAGCTGCAGCGCGCGCGCGACGCGATCTCGCCGTCGTCGACGGGGCTGATCGACGAGTACGACGATCGCCGCCGCAAACCGATCGGGCTATACGCGGCGATCGGCGCGGGCGCGGTGCTGCTGATCGCGGTGGTCGCGCTGGCCTGGCCTTCGAAGAAGAAGGTCGACGGCGACAGCGGCACCGCGAGCGGCGCCGGGACCGGAAGCCAGGTCGCGGTGGTCGAGCCCGCGGATGCCGGCGTGGCCGAGCCGGCCGCGGGGTTCGATGCCGGCGCGCCGATCGCGATCGACGCGGGCGTCGCGAAGCCGCTTGCCGGCTCGGGATCGAGCGCGGTCGGTAGCGGTAGCGCGCGCGGCTCGGGCGCGACGACGCCGCGCGGCTCGGGCGCGAGCGGCGGGTCCGGCGCGAGCGCGGGATCGGGCAGCGCGGGCAGCGGCGGCGGCAGCGCGGTCGAGCCCGCCGACGACGAGGACAAGAAGAAGGCGGAGTTCTTCGCCAAGCTCGGCGAGCAGGCGCTCGCCGGCGGCGACACCGGCGGCGCCGCCGCGAACTTCAAGAAAGCGCTCGAGCTCGACCCGAAGAGCCTCGACGCGATCATCGGCATGGGCCAGATCGCGCTCGACCAGGGGCTCTACGCCGACGCGGCGGCGCACCTCAAGAAGGCCGCGAAGCTCGCGCCCAAGAGCGCGAAGATCCAGACGATGCTGGGCGAGGCCTACCTCAACAGCGGCAACGCCAAGCTCGCCGCCGACACCTTCAAGCGCGCCCTCCAGCTCGATCCCGACAACGCGCGGGCCCGCGACGGCTACACCGAGGCCGCCGGCCGCCTGCCGCCGCCGACCGACGATCCCTGATCGAACGCGCGCGCGACCGCGCCCAGCCACCGGACGTCCGGATTCATCAACCCCGGACGTGCCTCCGCCTGGATTCCGGATTCACCAACCCCGGACACAGGCAAGCGGGAGCCGTGTCCGCTCCGGATTCATCAACCCCGGACGTGCGTCGCGGACGCGCATCGAGTCCGGATTCATCAACCCCGGACGTCCGCTCCGGATTCATCAACCCCGGACGTCCGCTCCGGATTCATCAACCCCGGACGTCCGCTCCGGATTCATCAACCCCGGACGTCCGCTCCGGATTCACTAACCCCGGACGTAAAGGCGGGTCCGGATTCATCAACCCCCGGACGTCCGCTCCGGATTCATCAACCCCGGACGTGCGGAGCCGTTCCGGATCACCGCCGCTTGGCGGCCTTCGGCGCGGCGCGCGGCGGCTCGGCGGCGGCGTCGCGGTCCTTCTGCGGCGCGGCCCAGGAGGACGGCGTGTCGCGGTAGCTGACCCCGAGCCGGAACGTCCCCCGGCGGCTGGTGGGGCGAAGAGCGAACTTGAGACGACCAGGTCCAAGCTGCATGACCATACGTTACGTGTCACTTCTCGACGGGAGCAACTTCCTTCCGCAACAACGACGCGTCGGGAGCAGATCCGGATCTGCCCCGCGCGGCGATTCGTCGTCGACGGGGTCGACGCGGTCCGCGAGACCTCTGCTAGGATCCCGATCGCGATGAAGCGCACTCTGCGACCGCGCGTGCCGACTCGCCGCTGGGAGCCAGCACCGCTCCACGTACCGCCGCCGACGCCACCCGCGCGGGACAACGCCGAGGCCCCCGCACCGCGCGAACGGCCGAGCGGCGCCCACGTCGTCGTCATCGATCTCGACTGATGGCCACCTACCAGGTCTTCGTCGATCGCCCGCGCGACGCGTCCGCCGGCGCGCACGAGCGCCTCGCCGGCGCGATGGCCGCGCGCTACGGCCTGCAGGCCGCGGATCTCGAGCCGCGGCTGCGCGCCGGACGCTTCCGGGTCAAGGCCAACGTCGATCGCGAGACCGCGGAGAAGTTCGCGCTCGATCTCGAGCGCCTCGGCGCAGAGGTCTCGGTCATCGATGACACCGGCGCGGTGATCGATCGCGCCGCGCCCGCGCGTCCGTCGGCGCCCGCCATCCCCGCCGCCTCGGGCCTCGCCGCCGCCGCGCCGCGCGCCAGCACCGCGACCAATCCGCCGTCGGCGCTGCCGCCGCGGTCGAGCGCGCCCTCGATCGCGCCGCCATCGGCGCTGCCGCCCCGCGCCAGCTCACCCTCGATCGCGCCGGCGAACGCGCCGCGCAGCCAGACCGCGACCAACCCGCCGTCGGGCGCGTTCACGAGCGGCCTGTCCGCCGCGTTCGGCGGCACCGACCCGGGCGCCGATCTCGGCGTGCTCGGCGGCGAGTCGGGCGGCTTCTCGCTCGCGACCCTCGACGGCAAGCAGGACCATCAGGAGCACTCCGGCTCGTTCGCGCCGGTCGGCGACGCCGGCGGCATGCCGGCCAGCATCGGCCCTGCGATGGCTCGTCCGGCGCCCGGACCGACCGCGCCCCCGCCCCAGCCGCAGGGCCCGATCGACATGTTCGCGCCGCCCGAGGCCGCGAGCGAGATGGACTTCGCGGTCGACATCGCCGACAAGCCGGCGCGCGCGCGGTCGACCGCCGCGCCGCCAGTGCCCGCCACCTCGCCCGCCGCCGCCGCGGCG
>JAIOQA010000150.1 GCA_021413675.1 Deltaproteobacteria bacterium
CTCGGGGTCGCGCGCGCGCTCGTCGCCGAGCATCGCGTCGCGCGGCCGGTCACGTTCGTGTTCACCGGCGCCGAGGAGCTGGGGCTGTTCGGGTCGCGCGCCTACGCCGCGGCGCCGCTCCGCCCGCTCGCGGAGACCCGCGCGGTCATCAACCTCGACATGGTCGGCCGCCGGTTCTACGAGCAGGCGGTCGATCGCGACCTCGCGATCGGCGCGGTCGGGCTCGGCGACGATGCCGCGCTGGCGGCGGCCGCGGATCGCGCCGCGGCGCGCGCCGGGCTGGCGATCGTGCCGGTGTCGCCGGCGCTCTTGATGGCGATCGGCGAGGGCTTCCGCGGCGACGACTGGAGCTTCCGCCGGCCGGGCCTGCCGGCGGTGCACTTCTCGACCGGGTTGCACGACGACTATCACGCGCCCAGCGACACCGCAGAGCACATCGCGCCGGCACAGCTCGCGCGGAGCGCGGCGTTGATCCACGCGCTCGTCGAGGAGCTCGACGGCGAGGTCACGAACTAGCGGCGGCGTGCAGCCGCGAGCGCTCAGCTCTGGGTGTACATGCGGAGCTGCTCGCGGAGCACGTCGTCCGTGAGCGCGGTCTGCACCGCCTCGAGCAGGCAGTCGGTCAGGACGAGCAGCATGTCCTCGACCTTGCCGTCGTTGACGACCTTCGAGAGCAGCGCGCGGGTGTCGCGGCTGTCGTCGCCGGCGAGCAGCTCCCGCACCCGCTCGACCGAGAGGTCGCCCTGGAAGTCGAGGATCACGTTCTCGCGGAGGTAAGCGATCAGCCGGTTCACGGTCTGGGGAAATACCCCACGCGTTCTTGGGAAGCAAGCTGCGCGGCGTGGACGTCGTCGGTGAACGCGCGTGTGGCTTGCCCGACCTGCGGAGATGTCCGAGCATGGGATGGTGGCGCGTGTGCTGATCACGGGGTTCTGCTCGGTGCCCGGTCCGTCCCGCGCCGGGGTCCAGCTCCGGCACGTGGTCCGCGCGCTGTCGCCGGCGCACGCCGTGGACCTGCTGGTCTCGAAGGCCGGCGATCAGGCGTACGTCGAGCGCCAGGGCCAGGTCCGCATCCTGCGGGTGCCGACCCACGACGACGCGCCGGCCGCGCAGATCCACGCGTTCCAGCGGGCGCTGCGCCGCCAGCTCGACGGCGCCGACTACGACGTCGTCCACTGCCGCGACGGCTGGAGCGGCGTGGTCGTGCTCGAGGCCCGGGCCCGGCTCGGGCATGCGGTGGTCTACGACGTGACCCGCGGCCCCGACGGCGCCGCCACCCTCGACCGCGAGCTCGAGGCCGCGCGCGAGCGCGACGAGGAGGCCTGCCTGCTCGCCGCCGATCTGGTGCTGGTCCCGACCGAGATCGCCCGGCGCCACGCCGCGTCCCGCGGCCGCCCGGATCGGGTCGCGCTGGCGCCGCCCGGGGTGGACGTCGATCGGTTCGACTGGGAGACCCCGCCGCCGTCCGGGCCGCCGCGCATCATCTATGTCGGGGCGATCGAGCCCGGCCGTGGCCTCCGCGTGCTGATCCGCGCGATGGCCGATGTCGCGCGCCACACCTCGGCGGTCCTCGTGCTCGCCGGCCCGATCGCGCCCGGGTTCGAGCCGACCGTACGCACGACGATCGCCGATCTCGGGCTGGCCTCGCGGGTCGAGCTGATCGGCCCGGTCGAGCACGACGAGGTACCAAGCCTGCTCGCGACCGCGACGGTGTGCGTGGCCGCGGCCGCCGCCGAGGTCGGGCAGCGCCCGCTCGCGTGCTGGCCGACCAAGCTGCTCGAGTACCTCGCGTGCCGGCGCGCGGTGATCGCGCCGCGCCGCGGCTCGGTCGCGATGCTGGTCGAGCACGGCAAGGAGGCGATGCTGTTCACGCCCGGCGACGCGCTCGATCTCGCGCGCAAGCTGGTCCGCGTCCTCGAGGACCCGGCGCTGCGCGAGCGGATCGCGGGCGCGGGCTACGAGCGGGTGCGCCGGGACTTCACCGCGAGCGCGGCGCGGCGCGCGGTGCGCGCGGCCTACGAGCGCCTGGTCGGCGCGACCGCCGCCGCGCGCTTCGGCGACACCGGCGAGGTCGCGGCCCGCCGTCGCCGCGGCACCGACGTCGACGGCGCGCTCGCCGCCGACGACGAGTTCGAGGCGACCGAGTTCCAGGACGCGGTGCCGGCCGACGACGCCGCGCTCGATGGCGGCGACAGCCGCCCCGACGCGCCGGTCACCGAGGAGCGCATGGTCGACGAGACTGCCCAGCGCTTCGCGGTCCGCGACAGCGACGCGGGCTACGGCGACGACTGGATCGTCGCGCCGATCCGGGTGGCGTCGCAGCCCGCGCCGCGCCCGCGATCCGACGCCGACGACGAGGGCACGCCGCTCGACGTCGTGGCCGCGCCGCCGGCGCCCGAGCCGTTCAACTTCGCGGCCGGCGAGATCGACGCGCCGACGCCTCGCCCCGAGCGCAACCCCGACGGCAGCTTCACCGCGGCGTCGATCCTGCTCGGCGGCCGCGACGACGCGCCCTGAGCCTCGCGAAGCGAGGCGGTTCCGGGTCCGGATGAGAGCGGGCCGCGCGTCCTCGCGTGGGCCGCTCGATCGAAGGAAGAAGCTGAACTCGAAAGAGTTGCAGCTTCTGAGCCTCGCGAAGCGAGGCGGTTCCGGGGCCGGAGGAGATCGGGACCGTCGTCCTCGACGGGGCCGATCGATCGAAAAGGAGTTTGGGAACTTTCCCAAGCTCCGACATCCGATATGGTGGACGCGGAGGCCACCATCCTCGTCGCCGCGCTCGCCAACCTCGTCACCGGGCTCGCCTTTGCGCTCCTGGCGCGCGATCGCATCCGCGCCGATGGCCCGTTCGGCGGGCCGGCGTTCGTGTTCGTGGTGCTGCACGCCGCGGTCGTGGTCGTGCCGATCGGCCTGTACTTCGTCGCGGTCCACCCGGCATGGGCCTGGCACTTCGCGGTCGATCCGGCCCACGTCCCGGGCCTGGCGATCGTGCCGCTCGTCGTCGGGCAGGCCGCGCTGGTCGTCGGCGGCTGGTACGGCGGCGCGCTGCTCCTGCGCCGCGATCGGCGGCGGCTCGCGCTCTACATCCTCGCCGGCCTCGTCGGCGCGTTCGGCCTCGCCATGGCGCTGCTCGTCGATCGGCTCACGACCGCCGCGACCTATACCGCCTATCACGCCGGCCACGGCGCCGGCTTCCTCGAGGTCGAGCTCGGCTGGGCGGTGATCACCTCGGTGATGGCGCTGTGCGGGTCGACCGGCTACGTCGCGCTCGAGCTGTTGCGCGACGGCCGCCGCGTCCGCGCCCGCTGATCTCCACGGATCTTCCCGGCGCGCCGTCGACGGTCCTGACATTCGCCGACCGCGCCGCCGCAACGTCCTGGAATCCTTGACCGTCTCCCCCGCGCGGTGCTACGACCCCTGCATGATGCACACGGGGGCGCATCGCCGGCTGGCGCGCATGCTCGGACTCGCGTTCGCGTGCGCGCTCGCGACGAGCGCGTGCGGTCCGATCGAGTACGTCTCGGGCACCACCTACGGCGCGTCGAACGCCGTCGACACGG
The DNA here is from genome assembly GCA_021413675.1 of Deltaproteobacteria bacterium. Taxonomy (GTDB): domain Bacteria; phylum Myxococcota_A; class Polyangia; order Haliangiales; family Haliangiaceae; genus JAIOQA01. The sequence continues at coordinate 3,558 of JAIOQA010000150.1, forward strand.
CCCGCGCCGCCAACGCCGCGAAGTGGTCGCCGTACTGGTGGACGCGCGCGACCGAGTACCTCCACAAGGCGCGCGAGGAAGCCGCGTACTCGAACTTCCAGGCGGCGAACCACTTCGGTCGCCTCGCCAAGGAGGCCGCGGTCAAGGCCCGCGACGAGGCGCTGCATCGCGCCGCCGATCCCGCGGCCGCGGCGAAGGAGATGGGCCCGATCGAGGGCACCGGCACCACGCGCGGTCAGAGCGGGCTCGCCCCCGCGATCGACGACGACGGCCAGGACGGAGACGGATCGAAGTGATGCGCATCGCCTTTCCCGCGCGCGCGGTCCTCGCGATCGCGCTCGTGTCGTGGTCGTGCGCCGGCTCGGCGCTCAAGGATCGGACCCACTCGGTCGACGCACTCATCACCGAGGCGCGCGACAACGGCGCGGTCCGGTGCGCGCCGGTCGAGCTGGCGATGGCCGAGTCGCACAACGAGTTCGCCAAGACCGAGCTGCGCCAGGGCCACTTCTATCCTGGCAAGGCCGAGCTCGAGGTCGCCGAGGAGAACGCCAAGGCCGCGGTCGCCAAGTCGCCGCGCGATCGCTGCAACCCCGAGGCGCCCGCGCCGGTGAAGGGCCCGGGCGACATGGATGGCGACGGCATCCTCGACGACAAGGACGAGTGCCCGAAGGTCCCCGAGGACAAGGACGGGTTCCAGGACGAGGACGGCTGCCCCGAGCTCGACAACGACGCCGACGGCATCGCCGACACCATCGACAAGTGCCCGAACGACGCCGAGGACAAGGACGGCTTCGAGGACGACGACGGCTGCCCGGATCCGGACAACGACAAGGACGGCCTGACCGACAAGATCGATCAGTGCCCGGACGAGGCCGAGGACAAGGACGGCTTCGAGGACGACGACGGCTGCCCGGACTGCGACAACGACAAGGACGGCGTGCCCGAGTGCCCGGAGGCCAAGGACAAGTGCCCGGACGAGCCCGGCCCGGGCACCGTCGACGGCTGCCCGCAGAAGTACCAGCTGATCGTGGTCACCGAGACCAAGATCGAGCTCAAGCAGACGGTCTACTTCGACACCAACAAGGCCACGATCAAGTCGGTCTCGTTCCCGCTGCTCAACGAGGTCGCCCAGGCGATGACGGATCACCCCACGATCTCGGTGCGCATCGAAGGCCACACCGACAGCCAGGGCAAGGACGCCTTCAACCTGAAGCTGTCCCAGCACCGCGCCGAATCTGTCCGGACCTATCTGGTCGGAAAAGGCGTGGCCGTGGAGCGGATGGACGCGCAGGGTTATGGGGAGACCGTGCCGATCGCGGACAACCGCACCGGCGCCGGGCGGGCCCAGAACCGCCGCGTCGAGTTCGTCATCACCGCCAAGTGACGTCACGTGACCGCGAAGTGAGATCAGATGTGGGGTCGAATTGATCGACCCCGCCAGCCGAAAACTTGATAAGGAAGTCGCCATGCGCACTCACCGCCTCTCCATCGTCGCCGCGGCCTTCGCCGCCGTGATGCTGCTCCTCGGCGCGCTCGCGCCCCGGGTCGCGCACGCGGATCCCAAGAAGGACATCCAGCAGAAGATGAAGGAGGCGATGGAGAACTACGACCTCCTCGAGTACGAGGAGGCGCGCAAGCAGCTCAACTCGGCGCTCACGATCGCCAAGAAGGCCAAGATCGAGAGCGACCCGGTGGTCGCGCAGGTCCACCTCCGCCTCGGCATCGTCTACTTCGCGGGGCTCAACGATCCCGACAGCGCCAAGCTGTCGTTCCTGACCGCGGTGCAGATCGATCCCAAGATCCAGATCGACGCCGCCTACAAGACGCCCGACCTGCAGAAGATGCTGGACGAGGCCAAGAGCGACGGCGGCGGCGGCGGCGGCGGTGGCGACACCGGCGGCGGCGGCGGTGGTGATGACGGTGGCGGCGGCGACAGCGTCGACTGCAGCACGGTCACCGGCCTGCAGCACACGATCGTCGACACCGCGCCCGGCGGCCAGCCGCTGGCGATCGAGGCCTACGTCGCGAAGGACGTGAACCCGGCCAAGGTCGCGGTCATGTTCCGCGCGAAGGGCGCGACCGACTTCGTCGAGATCAAGATGTCGAAGCAGGGCGACTGCAAGTACTCGGCGGCGATTCCCGCGTCGGCGATGGCCGGCGATCTGGTGCACTACTACGTCGCCGCGTTCAACAAGGGCGGCAAGGTCGTCGCGTCGAAGGGCTCGTCGGGCTCGCCCAACATCATCGAGGTCCAGGCCGGCGGCGGTGGCGGTGGCGGCGGCGGCGGTGGCGGGATCGTCGGCGACGACGAGGACCCGCTCAAGGGCAACGGCGGCGGCGGTGGCGGCGGCGGCCGGGTCGCGGACACCGGCGGTGGCGGTGATGGCGGCGGCGGCGACGGCAACGTCTCGAGCGGCGTCGTCGTCGGCGGCAAGAAGCCGACCGTGTTCATCACGATCGCCGGCGGCACCGGTGGCGCGTTCGTGACCGGCGAGACCGAGCAGCAGCGCAACAAGGTCGAGTGCTGCTTCGCGCCGGCGCTGGTGCACCTGTTCGCCGAGGTCGGCTTCTACGCCTCGCGCACGACCTCGATCTCGGCGGCGGTCCGCATCGGCCTGCCCATCGGCGCCAACATCCAGGGCCACTCGCCGGCGGCGCCCGCTGGCCTGGTCAAGATCCACCACGCGTTCGCGGCCGACGGCACCGGGCTCAACGTGTCGGGCGCGATCGGCGGCGGCTTCCTGCGCAACACGATCAAGCTGACCGACGCCACGGCTGGCAACATGGACGTCGACATCGCGGCGATGGGCCCGCTGCTCATCGGCGCCGGCGCGGGCTACCTCGCGCCGCTGTCGGGCGCGCTGCGCTTCGACATCGAGGCCAACGCGCTGGCCGGCATCCCGATCGTGTCCGAGGTCGGCAACGCGCGCCTGAACTTCGGCGTCGAGTTCGACCTGACGCTCGGCCTGCAGTTCGGGTTCTGAACCGACCCGCGATGGCACGCGCAGCGACCCGAACCGTGCGCCGGGTCGCGCGCCCCGCGCCGCGCAAGCCGGTCCGTCGCGCCCGGCGCGCGACCTACCACCACGGCGACCTGGCCCGCGCGCTGGTCGACGCCGCGGTGGCGATCATCGACGAGCGCGGCGCCGAGGCCTTCACGCTGCGCGAGGCCGCGCGGCGGCTCGGGGTCAACCATCGCGCCGCGTACCGGCACTTCGCCGACAAGGACGCGCTGCTCGCCGCGGTCGCCGAGCAGGGCTTCCGCGGGCTGATCGACGCGACCCGCGCGCAGGCCGCCGGCCTCACCGAGCCGGCGGCGCGCCTGGCCGCGGCCGCGCGCGCGTACGTCGCGTTCGCCGCCGAGCATCCCGCGCACTTCCGCGTGATGTTCGCGCCGCGCCACAACGAGGGCGCGACCCGCACCCTGAGCGGCGCCGCGCCGTTCGCGACCGTCGACGCGCTGGTCGCCGAGGCCTACGCCCTGCTCGAGGCCGAGGTCCGCGCCGGCATGGCTTCGGGCGCGTTCGCCGCCGATGCCGGGCCGCATCCGGTGATCGCGCTGTGGTCCGCGATGCACGGCCTCGCCAGCCTCGTGCTGATGAAGCGCGTCGACGTGCCGCCCGGGCGCCTCGGCACGTGGGTCGATCGGATCTTCGAGCGGTCGCTGCGCGGGCTGCGCTGATCGCCGCTGGTCGGGCGCCCGGTCAGGCGTTCGTGGCCGGCCGCGCGCCGCCGCGCAGGCTGCGCACGATCGCCGCGATGCTCACGCCCTCGACCCGCCACAGCGCGCCCGCGAAGGCGAACAGCACGATCGGGGCTTCGACGAGCACGCGCACGAGCGCGACGTCGGGCAGCAAGAGCCGCGCGATACCCGCCGCGACCAGCGCGCCGATCGCGCAGCCGGTGATGCCGCCGAGCGCGCCGAAGTAGCGCCGCATCGACACGCCGGCGCTGGGCAGCGCCATCACCAGCAGCGCGCCGAACGCGATCGGGTAGCCCACGGCCCAGGCCCACGCGACCGAGACAAAGCCCGCACCCGGCGCGATGTGCGTGGCGATCAGGAACGCGAGCGGCAGCACCACCGTCGCGATCGCGTTGTAGACCAGCACCCGCGAGGGGCGGCCGACGCCGGCGAGCAGCGACGGCAGGATGAAGCCCAAGGTCCGCAGCGCGCCGACGATGCACAGGATGCGCGCGACCGTCGCGGCCTCGGCGGGCAGGTGTCCGAACAGCAGCGCCAGCAGATCGTCGGCCTCGATGCCGACGTAGACCAGGAACGGCGCCAGCACGATCAGGTTCTGGCGGGTGAAGCGGACCAGGTGCTCGGCGACGCGCCCGGGCTGGCTCGCGAGCCGCGCGAAGGTCGGGAACGCGACCTCGGCGGTGACCAGGGACAGCATCCGCACCACGTCGAGGACCAGCTCGTAGGCCAGGCGGTACACGCCGACCGCTTCCCACCCGAAGCGCCAGCCGATCACCAGGTAGTCGGCGCTGGTGTACGCGTAGTAGAGCATCTCGCCGCCGGAGACCGCGGCGGTGAAGTGGATCGCGCGGCGCGCGACATCGCGCCGGAACTGGAAGTGCGGGCGCCACGGCAGGTAGAGCAGCGTGCCGACGGTGGTCGTGAGCGCGGTGGCGATCGGCGCGAGCACGAAGCACCAGATCGCGAGCTCGCGGCCCCAGTAGTTGGCGAGGTACGCCGCGCCGAGCTTCACCACGATCTCGGCGATGCTGGCGACGATCTTGACCATCGCCAGCTCGCGATAGCGGAGGTCGCGCTTGAGCAGCGCCTCCGACACCGCCGAGAACTGCCGCGGGATCAGCCGCGCGCTGTACGCGACCAGGAGCGTCGCCACGATCGGATCGGGCAAGTACGGGCCGACCGCCACGCGGCCGATCGCGAGCGCGCCGGTCATCGCGGTCGCCGCGATCACGCCGAGCCAGCAGATCGTGGACAGCGAGGCCTGGTCGATCTCCGGCTGCTTGACCGCCGCCGAGATCAGCCCGATGCCGCCCAGCCGGTCGATGATCGGGAACAGCGCCACCGCGATCGTCGCGGCGCCGAGCTCGCCGGTGGTCACGCCCAGCCAGAGCACCAGGATCGTCGACAGCGCGTCGAGGATTCCGGAGACCACGCTGGCCGCACCGATCCACGCCGTGCTGCGGTCGACGTGGGCGGAATCGGTCACTGCCGCCAACGATAGCGTCTCGCGCCACCCGGCGTCGCGCCCGGGCGCGATGTTCGCCGTCAGGTCGGCGCGACGTGCCGCAGCGGGTGCAGGAGGATGTGGACCTCGCCCGCGGTGACCTCGCTGGTCGAGGGCGCCGGCGACATGACGATCGCCGCCTCGACGAGCGCGCCGCCGCCCTCGCTGAGCTGGAGCACGCGCTTGACCGAGGTCCGCTTGGTCGAGACCGCGGCGAGATCGGTGAGGAGCGTCGGGCAGACCTCGAGCAGGCCGCTGTCCCGGAGCTCGATGCCCGCGGCATCACCGGCGCAGCCGAGGAAGTCGAGGAACGCCTGGTTGGCGATGCGGACCTTGCCGGCCGGATCGCACGACGCCATCGGCAGCGGCGCCGCGCCGAACACCTCGATCGCCGCCTTGCCGCGGTGGTCGAGCTCGCGCCGCTCGCGGCCCTCGCCGCCGGCGCCGCCGCGGCGCCGCCCGGTCTCCATGCCGAGCATGTTCATGAGCGTCCGCAGCTCGTACATCAGGCCGGCGACGTCGGGGTGGCGCTCCGCCGGGTTCTTGGCGGTCGCGCGCGCGACGATCTGATCGGCGCGCTCGTCGAGCGGCTCGTCGATCATCGTCGACGGCACCGGCACCGGCTCGTCGAGGTGCTTCTTGAAGACGGTCTCCATGTCGCCGGTGAACGGCAGCCGGCCGACGAGCAGCTCGTAGAACACGATCCCGAGCGCGTAGATGTCGGTCGCGGCCGAGGCCGACGCGCCGCCCGCGATGCGCTCGGGCGCCAGGTACTCGGGCGTGCCGTCGATCGTGCCCGTGCCGCGGCCGAGGTCCGGACGCGCGAGCCCGAAGTCGAGGACCTTGGCGATCCGGCGCGCGCCGGTGGTGCGGACCAGGAAGATGTTCTCGCTCTTGATGTCGCCGTGGATGATCGCGCGGCCGTGGATGAACCGCACGGCATCGCAGACCTGCCACATGATGTCGCACGCGACCTTGGGCGCCATGCGGCCGCCCTGGCGCAGCTTCGAGTGCGCGGTCTGGCCGTCGAGCAGCTCCATGACCATGAACAGGCCGAAGCTGGGATCCTGGCCGAAGTCGACGATCGAGCAGATGTGCTCGTGGGTCAGCGCCGAGGCCAGGCGGGCCTCGCGGTAGAACATCTCGCGGATGCGCGGGTCGGTCGCGATCGGCGCCTTGATGAGCTTGAGCGCGAACGCCTTGCCGAGCACCTGGTGGCGCACGCGCATGACGCGGCCCATGCCGCCGCGGCCGAGCTGGCCCTCGACGATGTAGCGGCCGCCGATGACGTCGTTGGTGCGCGCGGCGCGGGTCCGCGGCGGCTCGGCGGGCTCGGCCTTCGCGGCGTCGGGCGCGTCGGGCGTGATCGCGGGTGGCGCGACGGGCGCTTCGGTGCCGAGGGCGGCGCGCCGCAGCGCGATCGGCGGCGGACCCGCGGGCGGCGGGCCGAGCGGCGGCGGATCGAGCGGCAAGGGCGTCATGCCGCGCGGCAGCGGTTGCAGCCCCTCCTCGAGCGCGGCGAGGCCGCCGAGCACGCTCAGCGTCAGCGACGGCAAGAGCGTCTCGTGCCCGTCGCGGCTCCCCATCTCGGGTTCGTCGTCGTCGTCCATCGGCCCCGCGGAGATAGTACCGGAATTCGGCGAGCCAAGCCGCGCCGGTGACGGTAGGCTCGCGCCCCATGGACGAGCCCACCTTCGACGTCGCGGCCCGCGACGAGCTACGCGCCATCGAGGATGCGCTGACCGACATCGATCCCGACGATGTCGAGATCGGCACCTCCGACGGCATCCTCCGCCTCGATCTTCGCGACGGCACGAAGATCGTGATCAACAGCCACCGCGCCGCCCGCCAGATCTGGATGGCCGCGGTCGCGACCGCGTGGCACTTCGATCCGGGCCCCGACGGCTGGATCGCCGCCAAGACCGGCGACGAGCTGCGCGCGACGGTCAAGAAGCTGCTGCGCGACCGCGCCGGCGTCGACGTGCCGCTGTAGCGCGCGCGCGCGCGATGGGGCTATGCTCGGCGCGATGGCCGAGAACCAGTTCCTGAGCGTGATCCGGACGTGGGCTGCGATGGCATGGGCCGACGGCGTCGTCGTCGCGGCCGAGGCGCTCGCGATGCGCAAGCTGATCGAGAGCGCCGAGCTGTCGGCCGCCGATCGCGCGACGGCGATGGGCTTCCTCGAGACCAAGGTCGAGCTCGACACCGCCGGGCTGTCGGCGCTCAGCCCCGACGCGCGCAAGGGCGTCTACAAGGCCGCGTGCCGGCTGGCCGCGGTCGATCGCGATCTCGCGGAGCCCGAGCGCGCGCTGCTCGCCCGGCTGCGCGATGGCCTCGAGCTGGGCGCTGCCGCCGCCGAGATCGAGGCGGCGGTGTTCGGCGCGCCCAAGGTCTGACCGATGAGGCAGCGCCGTCACGCGCCCGGTCAGCTGTTCTGGCGGGGGGTGATCGCGGGCGTGTCGGGGGTGGCGATGGTGACCGGGATCTATCCGCTGTTGCCCCAGGTCGGTACCGCGGTCGCCACGCGCGGCCGCACCAGCCTGCGTGTCCTCGGGCGCGAGTGGGCGGTCGCGCTCGGGATGAGCGCGGTGCGCCCGGCCGGGTTCCTGCCGCTGCCCGGCGCGCACGGCCACGGTCCGCGGCCGGTGATCGTGCTGCACGGCTACGCGATGGGCCGCGCGAACTTCCTGCCGCTGGCCGCGCGGCTGGCGAAGGCCGGGCTCGGTCCGGTGCTCGGCTTCGAGTACTGGACGCTGGGCAAGACCGCGAGCGCGGCGCGCCGGCTCGCGGCGTACGTCGATCGCGTGCGCGCGCAGACCGGCGCGGCCCAGGTCGATCTCGTCGGCCACTCGATGGGCGGCGTGGTCGCGCGCTACTACGTGACCCTCGGCGGCGGCGACAAGTCAGTCGCGAACCTGATCACGATCGGCTCGCCGCACCTCGGCACGGACGTGTCGGCGGTCGGGCTCGGCCGGCCGGCGAAGGAGCTGGTCAAGGGCTCGAGCCTGATGCAGCGGCTCGCGGTCGCGCCGCCGCCGTCGACCCGGGTGACGGTGATCTGGTCGACCGCGGATTCGCTGGTGCCGGGCGCGCGCGAGGCGCGGCTGCCGGGCGTGGACGAGATCGTCTACGACGATCTCGGGCACATGTCGCTGCTCGCCAGCAAGCGGGTCGCGAACGACGTCATCGCGCGGCTCAAGCGCTGAGCGCGATCACGTCGCGAGCACGTCGACGTCGACGACTTCGTTGACGATGACGTGGACGACCCCGTGGTCGTTGTCTGCGACGGCGACGGCGACGTGAAGCTTCGACGGCGACGTCGACGGCGCGCGCGCCGCGATCCCGGCCTCGTCAAGGTCCAGGTGACACGTCGCCGTCGCCGTCGCCGTCGACCACCACGACGACGCCCACGCCCACGACGACGACAACGGCCGGGTCAACGTCGAGAGGCTGCGAACAGCGTCGCCATCGTCGCGCGCTCGATCACGACATCGACGAGCTCGCCGACCGCGCCGACGCCGGCGGGCAGGATCACGGTCTTGAAGCCGTCGGTGCGGCCCATGAGCTGCGCCGGATCGCGCTTCGACGGGCCGTGGACCAGCACGCGCTCGGGGCGGCCGACGTGGGCGGCGAAGACCTCGGCGGAGATGCGCTCCTGCAGCGCGATGATCTCGGACAGCCGGCGCTTCTTGATCTCGGGCGTGACGTCGTCGGGCAGCTTCTTGGCGGCGAAGGTCAGGTCGCGCTCGGAGTACGCGAACATGAACGCCGAGTCGAAGCGGACCTCGCGCATCAGGTCGAGGGTGGCCTGGTGATCGGCCTCGGTCTCGCCCGAGAAGCCCGACAGGATGTCGGTCGACAGCGCGATGTCGGGCATCGCGGTGCGCAGGCGCTTCACGATCGCGCGGTAGTCGTCGACGGTGTAGCCGCGGCGCATGCGCGCGAGCACGTCGTCGGAGCCGGACTGCACCGGCAGGTGGACGTACTTGCAGATCGCCGGCTCGCTGGCGATCGCATCGACGACGTCGTCGGTGAAGTCGACCGGGTAGGGCGAGGTGAAGCGCACCCGCGCGATCCCTTCGACCTTGGCGACCGCGCGCAGCAGCTCGGCGAAGGTCACATCCTCCCAGCGGTACGAGTTGACCGTCTGGCCGAGCAGCACGACCTCGCGGTAGCCGGCGGCGACCAGCTCGCGGGTCTGGCGCAGGATCTCGCGCGGCGACGAGCCGCGCTCGCGGCCGCGGGTGAACGGCACGACGCAGAACGTGCAGAACTTGTCGCAGCCGCGCTGGATCGTGACGAAGCCCGACACGCCATCGCCGCCGACCGCGCCCGACAGGCCCTCGTAGGTCTCGCGCTTGTCGAGCTCGATGTCGACGTGGCGCGCGGTGCCGCCCTGGCGCGCCTGATCGAGGAGCGCCGGCACGCGGCGGTAGGTGTCGGGGCCGGCGATCACGTCGACCGCGGGCGCGCGCTCGCCGATCGCGCCCTTCAGGTGCTCGGCCATGCAGCCGGCGATCGCGAGCACGCGGCCCGGCCGCTGGCGCTTCCACGCCGCCAGCTCGGTCGCGCGCGCGAAGACCCGCTCCTCGGCCTTGTCGCGCACCGCGCAGGTGTTGATGAGCACGATCTCGGCGTCGTCGGCGCGCTCGGCGCGACCGTAGCCGGCGTCGGCCAGGATGCCGCCGAGCAGGTCCGAGTCGGCGACGTTCATCTGGCAGCCGTAGGTCTCGATGTAGACGCGCGGCCCGGTCGGGGCCGGGCGCTCCACGGGCGCGGCGGCGGCGCGCTTGCCGATGGGCACGAGCTGGTCCGACATCGGCGCTGAGTACCACGCGAGGCATCCGGGCGCTATCCTGGCGACGTGGTGCGCCTCGGCTACTGGCTCGGGTTCGCGGTGACGCTGGCCCTCGGGCTGGCGTCCGGCGACCCGCGCCGCGGCGCGATGGTCGCGGTGATGTGGATCCTGCTGGGCGCGCTCTTGATCATCGTCGCGCCGCGCGCCGCGCACGCCGCCTTCGTGCGCGGCCAGTTCGGCGCGGCGCGCTGGCGCTACCAGCTGCTCGCGCGGCTGTCGCCGACCGAGGCGCGGCGGTCGGCGGCCCGGATCTCGGTCGGGGGCTGCCGGCTGGCCACCGGCGACGTCGACGGCGCCGAGCGCGAGCTGGCGCGGGTCGAGCTCGCGGATCTCGACGCCGCGGCGCGGGTCGCGTGGCTCAACAACCGCGCGTACGCGGCGCTGACCCGCGGCGGCGATCCCGCGCCGGCGCTGGCGTGGTCCGAGGAGGCGGCGCGGCTGCGGCCCGATGTCCCGGGCGTGATGCACACCCGCGGCAAGGCGCTGCTCGCCGCCGGTGATGCGGCGGCCGCGATCCAGGCGTTCGAGTCGATGTGGTCGCTCGGCGAGCTGGCGCCGCGGCTCGAGGCCGAGCGCTGTCGCGATCTCGGCCGCGCCTGGGACGCGCTCGGCCACCGCGACTACGCCGACGACTATCGCGCGCGGGCGGCGCGGGTGTGGCCCGTCGAGGGCGCGCCGGCGGTCACGCCGCCGACCGGGTTCGTCTTCGACGACGCGTGACCGTCGCGCTGCGCGCGTCGCTCAGCTGCCCCAGTCGCCCAGCTCGGCGCGCAGGATGTCGGCGCACAGCGCGACGCACTCGTCGCAGATCGCGACCGGCCCCGACGACAGCAGCTTGCGGACCTGATCGTCGCGCTTGCCGCACCACGAGCACGCGGTGATCGGCGCGCTGATCGTCGCGAGCTCGGGCGCCTCGGCGGCCAGCGCCGCCGGGCTCGGCACGAGGAACTCGCCGGTCGCGCGGACGGTCACGCCGTTCAGGCTGGCGTGACAGCCGCCGCAGACCTGGATCGCCGCGCCGCCCGCTGCATCGCCGCCACAGATCGGACATCGGTCCATGGCGGCAACCTTAGCAAAGGGGCGCGATGCGCCCCAATTTCGGAGGCGTGCGGCTATCGGAGGGTCGCGAGCGCCTTGCCCAGGCGGCCGACACCGTCGCGGATGTTGGCCATCGAGCAGGCGTACGACAGCCGGACGTGGCCGGGCGCGCCGAAGCCGGAGCCGGGCACCACCGCGACCTTGCCGACCTCGACCAGCCAGTCGCAGAGCTGCACGTCGTCGTCGAGGATCGAGCCCTCGGGCGTGGTCTTGCCGACGAACGCCGAGACGTCCGGGAACGCGTAGAACGCGCCCTTGGGCTCGTTGCACTTCACGCCCGGGATGGCGCGGAGCAGCTTCACCATCTCGACCCGGCGCTCGTCGAACGCCTTGCGCATCGTCTCGACGCAGTCCTGCGGGCCGGTGAGCGCGGCCAGGGTCGCGACCTGCGCGATGTGGCACGCGTTCGAGGTCGACTGGCCCTGGACCTTGGTCATCGCCTTGATGAGCGACAGCGGGCCCGCGGTGTAGCCGATGCGCCAGCCGGTCATCGCGTAGGTCTTCGACACGCCGTCGACGAGGATCGTGCGCTCGGCCAGCGCCGGTGAGACCGCGGCGATCGACGCGTACTCGGCGCCTCCGTAGACCAGCGAGCGATAGATGTCGTCGGAGATCACCAGCAGGTTGTGATCGAGCACGACCTTGGCGAGGGCCTCGATCTGCGCGCGGGTGTACACGGCGCCGGTCGGGTTCGACGGGTTGTTCAGCACGATCGCGCGGGTCCGCGGGGTCACCGCGTCGGCGATCGCCTGCGGGCGGACCAGGAAATCATCGGCGGCGGGCGCCGAGACGATCACCGGGCGACCACCGGCCATCATCACCATGTCCGGATACGAGACCCAGTACGGCGCCGGGATGATGACCTCGTCGGCCGGATCGAGCAGCGCGGTGAACAGGTTGTAGAGGCTGTGCTTGGCGCCGGTCGAGACCAGCACGTGCTCGGGCCCGTACGCGGTGCCGTGGACGCGGTTGAGCGTCTCGGCGATCGCCTTGCGCAGCGGCAGGATGCCGGCGACGTCGGTGTACTTGCCGACGCCCTTGTCGAGGCCGGCCCGGGCCGCGTCCTTGATGTGATCGGGGGTGTCGAAGTCGGGCTCGCCAGCGCCGAAGCTGATCACGTCGTGGCCATCGGCCTTGAGCTTGGCGGCCTTGGCGGTCACGGCGAGCGTGATCGACGGCTTGATCTGGTCGAGGTGGGCGGCGGTGCGGAGGTTGGGCTTGGACATACGGCTCCTGATCGATGTCTCGCGCGGCAGGCTCGCGTCGGGGCGACGCGGTTACGGGCGGGCGTACTTGGAGGCGAGCGCCTTGGCGACCGGCGGCGGCACCAGGCCGGTGACGTCGCCGCCGAGGCCGGCGACCTCCTTCACCAGCGACGAGCTGACGTAGTGGTTGCGCTCGTCGGTCATGAAGAAGACGGTGTCCACATCCGGCGCGAGCCGCCGGTTCATGTGCGAGAACTGGAACTCGTACTCGAAGTCGGCGAGCGCGCGCAGGCCGCGGACGATCACGCCGGCCTTGCGCTCGTGACAGAAGTCGACGAGCAGGCCGCCGAACGACGCGAACTCGACGCGATCGACGTGGTTCGCGACCGCGCCGCGGATGAAGTCGATGCGCTCCTCGACGGTGAACAGCGGCTGCTTGCGCGGGTTGACCGCGATCGTGACGATCACCCGCTCGAACAGCCGCAGCGCGCGCTCGAGGATGTCGACGTGGCCGTTGGTGATCGGATCGAAGGTGCCGGGGTAGACCGCGACCGTCTCGGACTTGCTGCTGGGAGTCATCGGGGCTCCGATCGGTGACGGTAGAACGACAGCTCGGTATCGCCGTAACGACGCAGGCCCGTTCTTAGCAGAGATCCATGCGCGTCGTCCGGCGGGTTTCGCCGATCGTGCTCGACGACGATCGAACCGCCTTCGGTGAGCGACGCGGTCGCGCCGAGCGCGTCGAGCGCGCGGCGCGCGAGGTCGGAGCGGTACGGCGGATCGATGAAGACCCAGTGCCACGGCCCGGCGCGGCGGCCGAGGAACGCGATCGCGTCGATCGCGTGCAGCGTGGCCCGCGCGGCGCAGCCGAGATCGTCGAGGTTGCGGCGGAGGATCGCCAGCGCCGGCTTCGCGCGCTCGACGAAGGTCGCGTGGGCGGCGCCGCGCGACAGCGCCTCGATGCCCATCGCGCCGGAGCCGCCGAAGAGATCGAGGACCGCGGCGTCGTCCGGTGGCGGGCCGAGGATCGAGAAGATCGCCTCGCGGACCTTGTCGGTGGTCGGGCGCGTGTCCTGGCCGGGCGGGGCCCGCAGCACGCGACCTCCGAATTCGCCGGCGACGATCCGCACCCGGCGCGCATACCATGGCGTGAGGCGAGGGCGCGAGCGCCGCGTGAGCCGAGCTATCCCGAACCCGGTCCAGATCGAGGTGTAGCGGGGCCGATCAGCGGCTCCTCCGGACCCGTTGACGTGATCGTGGGCGTTCGACGTGGGCGTGGGCGTGGGCGTGGAGGTTGACCGCGACGGCGACGGCGACGTGTCACCTGGACCTTGACCTCGACGCTGCCGAGGCCGACCTCGACCTGGTGGCCACGCGGCACGCTCCCCGCCGTCAAGGTCTCCCGTGCTACGTCGCCGACGCCGTCGCTGACAACGCCCACGAGGACGCCCACGAAGCCGCCCACGTCAAGGTCAACGCCGACGTACGCCAACGTCGACGTGGATTCGTGAGGCGGCTTGCGAGGCTGACGTTGAACGATCGCGAGCGAGGTTCCGTGGCAGATCGCGGTCGGCGCGGGCGATCGAGTTGCTGGCGGCGCCCGGAAGTCCGTACAATACCGCATGCCTTCGCCGTCCCAGAATCTGGCCGTGCGCCTGCTCGAGGGCGCCGCTCGCCATGGGGACAAGATCGCCTTGCGCGAGGGCGAGCGCAGCTGGACCTACGCGCAGCTCGTCGACGAGGTCGCCCGCGTGTCGGATGCGCTGCGCCAGCTCAAGCTCGCGCGCGGCGAGCGCGTCGCGATCCTGATGCGCGACACGCTGGAGGCCGCCGCCTCGATCCTCGGCGTGATCCACGCCGGCGCGGTCGCGGTGCCGCTGTCGGAGCTGGTCCGCCCGTCCGATCTCCGGACATACCTCGCGCACTGCGGCGCGGTGATCGCGGTCGTCGATCGCGATCTCGAGCCCGCCCTCGATCAGGTCCGCGGCGAGGTCGCGGCGCTGCGCGAGGTGCTGTGCGTCGATCCGCAGGCCGCTGGCGAGCGCGACTTCCACGCGATCGTCCGCGCCGCCGACCCGACGACGCCGGCCGCCGCGGTGACCGACAGCGACATGTGCCTCCTCTTGTACTCGGCGGGCGCGGCCCCCGAGGAGCTGCGCGGCGTGCCGCACACTCACGCGACGCCGCTCGCCGCGTACCAGTCGTTCGCGCGCGAGTTCCTCGGCCTGGTCGCCGAGGATCGCGTGCTGTCGGTGACCCGGCTCGCGACCGCCTACGGGCTCGGCACCGGCCTCTTGTTCCCGCTCGCCGCGGGCGCGGAGTCGGCGCTCGTCCCGGAGCAGCCGCGCTCCGATGTCCTGTTCGCCGCGGTCGAGCGCTACAAGCCGACCCTGTTCTGCGCGACGCCGTCGGTGTACGGCCAGCTCGCGCGCGACGTCGAGGACAGCGGGCGCCCGCAGCCGCTGGCCGGGCTGCGCGCGGCGGTGTCGGGCGCCGAGGGCATGCCCGACAAGCTCATCCCGCGCATCCGCGCCGCGCTCGGCACCGAGGTCACCGTCGGCTACGGCCTGACCGAGCTGTTCCAGTTCGCGCTCGGCGGCGTCACCGGCCAGGCCTGGGACGGCAAGCCCGGCACCTGCGGCAAGCCGCTGCCCGGCATCGAGGCGCGCGTCGTCGACGACGAGGGCGCGGCGATCGGCGCCGACGAGATCGGCACGCTGCAGCTGCGCGGCGCGCCGCTGTTCTCGGGCTACTGGGGCGGCGCGCTCGCCGACGATCCGTTCGACGCCGACGGCTGGTTCACGACCCGCGACCGGTTCTTCGTCGATGCCGCCGGGGTGTTCCACCACTGCGGCCGCGTCGACGATCTCTTCAAGGTCGGCGGCAAGTGGGTCTCGCCGGTCGAGGTCGAGCGCGCGCTGACCGCGCACGAGTCGGTCTGGGAGTGCGCGGTGATCGGCGCCGACGACGAGGACGGCCTCATCAAGCCGCTCGCGTTCGTCGTGCCCAACGTCGGCACCGACCCCGGCCCGGCGCTCGAGCTCGAGCTGCGCGAGTACGTGAAGCAGGTGCTGGCGCCGTACAAGTACCCGCGCTGGATCGAGTTCGTGCCGGCACTGCCGCGCGGGCCGGGCGGCAAGCTCCTGCGCTACAAGCTCCGCTCGACCCGGCGACGCCGGGCCTCGACCGCGCACGATCTGTGAACGCCGACGAGGGCGACGCGTCGAGC